>URTQ01000094.1 GCA_900550855.1 uncultured Eubacteriales bacterium | reverse complement strand
CGCCGCTGGTGTAGCGGTCAAGACCGCCGACAATGTTCAAAAGTGTGGTTTTTCCGCATCCGGAAGGGCCTAAAATGGAAACAAATTCGTTTTTTCTGAATTCTATGGAAACGTTGTTGAGAGCAAGAACGCTTTCTTCCTCAACCTTGTATTCCTTAGTTATATTTAAGAGTTTAAGCATAAAGCCTCTGAATCGATATATATTTGGCGAGCCATATAGTCCCGATACGGCGAATTTCCGCCATAAAAATTCCCGTCGGAAGTTCCGCAGCAAACGCATCTTAACGTTGCGATTTCGTTTGAATCCACACTTTAACGGCGAACTTCCCCAAATAATTATACGCCATTGCGGAACTCTTAATAACTATAAAGTATAAGGATTATATCACATAAAAAACAAAAAAGATAGTGTTTTTAGGATTAAAACCGACAATTTTAATAAAATGTCGCTTTTACTACAAGTGTTCAAAAATTAAAAATGCCGATTATTATACTTATCGTAAATGCAGTTTAATATGTCATCTTACAGCAAATATTATACGTTTCGTGTTTTAACGCTTACCGTTTCATATAAATCGTTTATATCGACATTAAAACACCTTTCGTGTATTTATATGTCGAATTATGACAAAAATAAGCGAAAAACCGCACAAAATAACACTAATCGTGTATTTTGAGCGATTTTAGATATTCTTTTTTGTCGTCCGGGATTCTGTAACTTTCTACGGCTTTTTGAATACTCTTGTTGTGAACCCACACGGGCAAAACCTTGTTTTCGATATATCCGACGACTTTGTCGTATTGCTTTATCAGCGCAAAACTCACATACCAACTTATCGCCATATTGACGTAATACTCGTCCGAGCGAACGGCAATCACTTTTTCGAACTTGTATATCGAAAAATCGTCGTCGAGAAAACTGCGCATTGCCGTGACGATAGCAAAGCGCACCGTGTAAGTTTCTTTTTGACAGAGCCATTTTTCGATATACTGCCAAAGTTCCGTTTTGTGCGTTGCAAAGCACTTTGGCGAGAACGTGTCGCAAACCGCCCAGTTGTCGATGTACGGCAAAAACCTTTCCGTCAATTCAATCGTGCGATAAAAGTCTTTTTCGTCCGATAGCAAGATTGCGTGCAAAACGTTTTCTTCATAATACTCGTGCGGAAGGCTCTGCAAGAATTCTTGCTTTCCGCCGTTTGCAAACCAATCGTCCTTTTCGAGATCTTTTGCCACTTTTCGCAAAGCAGGCATTCTCACGCCTATTATCTTTTCGGATTCGAGAGTAGGCACAAGCGACGAATGAAACTTTTGGTATTTCTCGTCGCGATTGTCAAAAAGAAGTTTTTCGATTTTGTCCATAGGTCAGTATTTTTTATAAAATGCGATTGCGATTGTTAAAAGCGAATTGCCGTTTGAAAGCAAATTGTCAATTCGAGCTTGAAGATAATTGAGTTTTATTTTTTTGATAGCAAAAAGTTGCGCAATCGCGGGTCAATGCAAGTCGTGCGAAACGATATGATTCAAAAGGCACTCGCAGCCTTCGCATATATCGTCGTAAGTCACGTCGAAATTGCCCGTCCACCACGGGTCGGCGATGTCGCGCGGATTTGACGAAAAATCCAAAAGACGATAGATATTGCCGCTGTCGCCGACGATTTGCTTTACGGCACGCACGTTCCTTTCTTCCGCGCAAACGATATAATCGAACTCTTTTGCGTCTTTTGGCGTAATGCGGACGGCGCGGTGCGCAAGCACTTCGACGCCTTCCTCTTTAAGTTTTCTCACGGCAGACGGATAGATGGGATTGCCAACTTCTTCAAAAGACGTTGCGCTGGACGCAACTTCGATTTTGTCTTGAAGACCTCTTTCCTTTATCATTTGGCTTGCAACGCATTCCGCCATAGGCGAGCGGCAAATGTTGCCCAAGCACACGAACATAACTTTTATCATAAGCAATCTTTCAGCACTCGAACACAAACGACAACGGACCGTCTTGCTCTTGTTCTATAAACATATGCGCGCCGAAAACGCCGTTCTTTACGACGATGCCTTCTTCGCGGATTTTCTCGGTGACTCTTTCGTACAAATATCTCGCTCTGTCGGGAAGTTCTGCGTGACCGAAATCGGGGCGATTACCCGTGCCTTTGCCGAGCGTGCCTGCAAGCGAAAATTGCGATACGAGCAATATCTCGCCGCCTGCTTGTTTTATGTCGAGATTCATTTTGTCGTTCTCGTCGCGAAAGACTCGAAGTTTTGAAACCTTGCGAGCAAAGTAGTCCGCTTGCTCTTCTGTGTCGCCTTTTTCAATGCCCAAAAATATGGTAAGACCGGACGGGATTTCGCTTATGAGTTGTCCGTCAACCGACAATCTCGATTTGAACGTTCGTTGAATGAGTGCTCTCATATAATTCCTCTAATCCGCATTTTATCGTGAGTTTTTGCACGCATAAACTGCCGATAACGATATTTTAGTAAAAATTTAGATTTGTTTGTCGCAAGACCGTTTAAGCCATTTTCGTTTTGCTTATGACAAGACATTGTCGTGCGTTCATACTGGATTGCCGCAAGTTTTTCGCGCTTTCGATTCTACTTGTCGCAAGACTCTTTTTGCTTGTCGTTCTTCTTTGGCGGCGCGGCAAGATACTGATAGAAATTACATTCCAGTTCGCTGTTATACAGTTTTCTCACCTTGTCGGCACGCGCACCGAAATACTTTTCAAACGCTGTGTACGACGTGATTGCATACACGCACCACTCGTCGAGTTTTCTCGTCATCGCGCCGAAATCCCTATACAAAATTTTCAATTCCGCCTCGTCCATAAGGCGTTCGCCGTACGGCGGATTCGTCACTATAACGCCGTGCGAAAAGCGCGACGAAACGTTCCTCATATCCCCGACTTGCAAATGGATTTTGTCTTTTACGCCCGCTCTTTCGGCGTGTTTTTGCGCAAGTTTTATAGCGTCTTTGTTTATGTCGAAACCGCTTATATGCAAAACTCTGTCACGTATCGAGTCCTGCGCTTCTTGCTGTACGAGTTCTCTGACGTTCGGCGCGTTTTTGAAACTTTCGCACGCAAAATTGCGATTCATACACGGCGCGATGTTGAGTCCTATCAACGCCGCTTCGATAGGAATCGTTCCCGAACCGCAAAACGGGTCGATAAACGCTCTGTCGGGATTCCATACGGAAAGTTCTATCATAGCGGCGGCGAGCGTTTCGCGTATGGGCGCGTCGCCGAGATATGTTCTGTAACCTCTTTTGTGCAATCCCTCGCCCGACGTGTCGAGAGTCACCGTCGCAACGTCGCCGCATAGCGACACTTCCACGTCGTAAACCGCGCCGCTCTCGTCAAACGAGCCGCCGAGCGTACTTGCAAGTTTGGATATTATCGCTTTTTTGGTTATGCTTTGAATCGAGCGCAACGCAAACAATTTGCTGCTTTGCGATTTTGCATTGACGATTATGCGGCTATCGCGCGTCACGATATCTTGCCACCGCATAGCGAATATGCCGTCGAAAAGGTCGTCGAAAGTTTCCGCTTTGAACTTGGCAAGAACGATGCGCACTCTGTTTGCCGTGCGCAAAAACACGTTTGCCCGAAGCACGTCCTTGTAGTCGCCCTCGAACTCTATGCGCCCGTAATTTGCGCCGCTCGGATTGTAACCGAGCCGCAACAATTCGCGCTTGCATACGGCTTCGATTCCGCTTGCGACCGCCACTTCAATATTAAGTTTTCCGTCAAAAATACTGTCCATTCGTATAGTTTTTCAGCATCAAATTGCGATTGCAATTTTATTGCTTAATTGCACAATTCGGCGTTTTACGTTGCGGTTTTAGCATTATAAACGCCGTATCGTGCGATTTTATAGATTTGCTATGTCTTTTATGACTTCGCTTGCCATAGTCATTGCGGCAATGGCGGGGGCAAAGCAAATACTGCCGGGGATATGCCGTCCTTTTTCTTCGGGCGTGTCCTTTGGAATGAGCGGCGTTTCCTTCGAGTAAACGACTTTGAGGGATTTTATTCCCCTTGCTTTAAGTTCCTTGCGCATAACCTTTGCAAGCGGACAAACACTCGTCTTGTAGACGTCGGCAACTTCAAAATTCGTGCCAAGTTTGTTGCCCGTACCCATACAGGAAATTATCTTTACGCCCGCTTCTTTCGCGCGTTGAATGAGTGCAAGTTTTGCGCTCACGGTGTCGATTGCGTCAACGATATAATCGTAGTTTTCAAGCGGCACTTCGTCCGCCGTATCGGGCATATAAAAGAGGTCGTACGTTTTGACGTTGCAGTCGGGATTTATAGATTTTATCCTTTCCGCCGCAACTTCCGTTTTGCGCCTGCCAACCGTGTTCGTTGTCGCCAAAATCTGACGATTGAGGTTGCTTTCGGAAAACACGTCGTTGTCCAAAACGGCGATAGTTCCCACCCCGACTCTTGCCAACGCTTCTACGACGTAGCCGCCTACGCCGCCCACGCCACACACCAAAACTCGCGCGGATTTGAGCGACTCGATTTTGTCGCCGATAAGCATTTTCGTGCGTGAATACATATCTTCCATAATTTCAATCCTTTATAATGCCTCGTCTTCTCAATTCCTCGCCCGTGTTTTCGCGCTTGGGTTTTTCCTCTTTGGTGACGAGCGCGCCGAGCGTGTTTGCACTGCTCTCGCAATAGAGGTCGTAGTAGTTAAGTTCGCCTCTCATACGCTTTTGGTGCAAGGTTTTCGAACTGCACCATACGATAGACGGAAGCGCGATTACAACGAGATACAGCGGTCCGAAAATCAGCGACTGTATCGTGTGTCCGTACTCGTGAACGCGAGCGTCTTTCGTCCATACCTCAGGACGATTGCCGTTTACGAATATGAACGAGCCGAGCGACACGCCGCCCCAGTTTCCGTCGTGATAGGTGAGAATCGCGCCGTGATAAAACTCGTGCTTGCAACGTGAGTAGCGAACGAACAAAACGAGCCCCATAACCGTTTGCAACAGTCCCCAAGTGCATTGAACGCACCAGTACAAAACGCTTTTCAAAAAATTCGTTGCTTTCATAAACTCACCTCGTATTCATTGTACATCAAACGAACGGATAAATCAACCGCGCATTGCCTTTCGCCTTTGCGATTAACGCTAAAATCGCCGCAAATTCTCAAAATTCCGACGTCGGATTCGCAAGAGATAAATAATCGCAAAAACGCAAACAATAATTGACAGCAACACTTATTGTGTATTATTATATAACTACAACAAATCAAGGAAGAAGATATGCTGCACAGTTGTTTCCCCGAAAGGTTAAAATCTCTCAGGCAAGAGAAAAATATGCTACAACAGGACCTTGCCGAGCATCTCAAAGTGTCGAAATCCACGATATCGGGATGGGAAGTCGGTCGCAATCAGCCGAGTTACGACACGTTGATTGAACTGAGCATATTCTTCGGCGTATCCGTAGACTATCTGATAGGCAGAAGAAACTATTAAAAAGAATTAAGCACTCGACGAGTGCTTTTTTATTTCAAAATATATACCGTGTGTTAATTAGTGTAGATTCTTTCTCTAAAAGAGTGAACGGCGTGTACTCTAAAACACACATCACCCCTTCCCTTCGGGCTTTCCCCTATTGCTCAAACTTGCGTCATTTCTCTGCAAAATTACACATCGTTCGCAAGAGGGGAAGTCGGCACTCACATAAAAAAGTATCGTCCCCTTGTTATGCCACTGCGCTTTGTGCGCCAGGCAGTGGCCAACAGACGGCGCA
>URTQ01000093.1 GCA_900550855.1 uncultured Eubacteriales bacterium | reverse complement strand
CGTGACGATTGCAAGGGAAAATCCCCCGATAGAATATCGAAAAACCGAAATATTTTCAAACGAGCAAATCTACCCTATGTCTTCTTGTTTCGATTGCGTTTCGCAAGACAAAGCGGAATTTGACGTAAAATATGTAGACGGCAAAGTCACGATAACTCTTCCTTGCGAGGAAATCTACACTTACAAAATCACAAAATGCGATATATTCGGCGAAACGGTGATATCGCAAATTGACGGCAAAAACGCAAACGGAATTATAACGGTTTTCGATATGCCGTACACGTTTTCGGACATCGTTCGCTACAAAGTAGAGTGCTTCGTCACGTCGAATCCGTCCGCAACGGCGTACACCGAAAAAGACGTTTACGTCGGCGGCGACTTCACTTTCGATTGAGCCGTTGCTTTCGACTCGTTCGATACTGCATCTACACAATTGATTTTATAGACTAAAATGCAGTAAGAAAACACATTTGAGAAAAAGAATTGAAAAATACCCGCAATAGAAAAAGGCGAGAACGAACTCGCCTTTTCGCTAAATACAACGGTTATTTCGTAATTCAACTCTAAATACGATGACGAAAATCAAAGGACCTCGATTCCTTCGACGGCTTTTGCAACCAAACCGTCAATATCCATTGCTTTTTCCGCTTCTCTCACCTTTTCGAGTTTGGGGTGAATTACGGGATTTTTAGGCAAGAAAATCGTGCAACAATCCTCAAACGGCTCGATTGACGTTTCGTAAGTGCCTATTTTACGCGCGAGATTCATCGTTTCTTCCTTGTCGAACGCAATGAGCGGTCTGAAAATAGGCAAACTTGCGCAATCTTCCGTCGAAGTCATACTTTCGACGGTCTGCGAAGCGACTTGACCGAGGCTCTCGCCCGTTATCAACGCTTTACATTCCGCTTGCTTTGCGACAATCGATGCAATACGCATCATAAATCTGCGCATAATTGTTATCATAAATTCCGCAGGGCAAACTCTGTGAATTTCCATTTGAATTTCGGTGAACGGAACGACGTAAAGTTTGACGTCGGTTGCGTACTTTTCTACGATATTGCGAAGTTCGACCACCTTTTCTTTGGCTTTTTCGGACGTGTACGGCGGCGAGCAGAAATGAATTGCGCAAAGTTTCATACCGCGCTTTGCCATCATATATGCAGCAACCGGCGAATCGATACCGCCCGAGAGCAGCATGAGTCCTTTGCTCGAACAACCGACGGGAAGTCCGCCTGCGCCTTGAATTACGTCGCTATACACGAACGAATAGCCGTTTTCGCGCATATCGACCAAGAAATCGTAGTCAAATTCTTTCAAATCCACCTTAAACGAGGTGTTTGCAAGCACGACGCCGCCGAGTTTTGCCGCAATCTCGTAGGATGCGAGCGGTATGCGTTTGTCGGCGCGTTTGACCGTGACTCTGAATTTCGGCGCTTTGAGCAAAGTTTCCTCTTGCGTTTTGATTGCAAGTTGCTTTATGCACTCTCTAACGTCGCAAAAATCCTCGCTTGCTTTGGTTTCAACCTTGTATGCCACCGAAAACGAGTATATGCCGAACACTTTTTTCAATCTGTCCACAAACTCGAATTCGTCGTCGACGTCGAAGTTTTCAACGAAATATCTGCCCTGCGAGCGAGCAAAGTCGAATTTCAATCCCGAAAGCGCTTGCTTAATATTCATTATAAGCAAACTCTCAAAATAGTCGCGGTTTTTGCCTTTGAGGAATATTTCCCCGTATCTGATGATAATAACTTTTTCCATAGTCGTTCCGTTGTGTAGTTCGATTTATATGAGTCTTTTTAGACTTAAATTCAAATTCTCTTGTA
Source organism: uncultured Eubacteriales bacterium (assembly GCA_900550855.1). GTDB lineage: Bacteria > Bacillota > Clostridia > Christensenellales > CAG-917 > CAG-475. Next base: position 3,945 of record URTQ01000093.1, on the reverse strand, counting down.
TGCGGTGAGTTTTTCGAGGCTGTTTTTTATGGTCAAAACGATATAATCGATGTCGTTTACATCGTTTTCATACGACGTGCTGAATCGAATAATTCCGTCTTTATGCCTTTCGTCAAGTCCGAGCAAGCCTTTGAATCTCGATTCGTGGTGCGACGAACACGCCGAGCCGATACCCACCAAAATGCCGTAATCTTCTATATCGTGCAACAAAACCTCGCCTCTTACGTCTTTAAACGCAACAGTCAATATGTTCGGCGCGAAATTTTCTTTTGGCGATACAATTTCGATTCCGTCGATAGATTCGGCAAGTTTTGCCATCAACTGTTCTCTAAAAAGTGATTTTTTAGAATAGTCAGTATCGAAATTGTCAAGACAAGTCTTCACCGCTTGTTCAAATCCGATTATCGCAGGCGCGTTTTCCGTTCCCGAACGGAAGCCTTTTTCTTGTCCACCGCCATAGATAAGCGGCTTTATAGATACGCCTTTTTTGACGAATAACGCGCCGATTCCTTTCGGTCCGTGAATCTTGTGTGCGGAAATCGTGTACAAATCCACGTCGAGCGCGCGCAAATTCACTTTGATTTTGCCGAACGCCTGTACGCCGTCCGAATGGAATACGGCTTTGGGACAATGCTTTCTCGTAAGGCGTACGAGTTTTGCGATGTCGTTCACTGCCCCCGTTTCGTTGCTGACGTGCATAATCGACACGAGCGAAACGCTTTCGTCGAGCAGTTTTTCAAATTCTTCGACGTTTATCGAACCGTCTTTGTTTATGGGCGCAAATCTGACGTCAAAACCTTGCTGTGTAAGTTGATTCGCACTGTTTATAATCGCGTCGTGTTCGCCCTCGCCGACGATAATCTTGTTTCCTTTGGGTTTTCTCGTGCAGAACAATGCCGTATTGTCCGCTTCGCTTCCGCCCGAAAGGAAATACAATTCGCCGTCGGGTGCTTTGAGTGCGGATTTTATGCTTTCCCTTGCATTTTTGATTTTGACGGACAATGCGACGGACGGTTTGTAAAGCGCGGACGGATTGAAAAAATCTTCCACGCTCTCTTTGCGTATGGTTTCGGCAACTTCGGGATAAATCCTCGTAGTTGCGGCATTGTCAAGATATATAAGTTTGTCCATATTCGTTGTTAGATTGCCGATTTTTTATAGTTTCGTTAGGTTTGTTTTTCGTTTTCGTCGTTGTTTGCGATTTCTTTTATAAGAAGCACGAGATAGTCGTCGGGCGCAAACAAAAGTCGTTTTTTCTCGTTTTCGACTTTGAACACGATTTGCCATACGCCGCTCTCGTACGCTTTCGAGGCGCAGAGCAAGTCGGATTTTTCGTCGTATACGTCGTTCATTATCTCGAAGCCGCAAACGTCTTTCCAGAGCAAATCGAGATACACTCTTTGTCTGTTCACGACGTCTTTTTCGATAATTTTCAATCTTGACGGCGAAAATTCGTAAGTATACTCTTTTGCGGTTTTATTGTAAAAGTGTATGCACACTGCGCCCGAGGCGAGCAACGCCGCAAAACCGAACATAAAATACCAACTGTAAAAAGCCGAAATCAGTACGAATCCGAGCGATGCGAGAATCATAGTTATACCCGCCCATTGCAGTTGACGCTTTTTTTGCGACACTTCGACGTCGATTGTTTGCGAATAGTGGTCGGTCATATCATTTCACCTTGAAATAGTCGTCTTTCTTGACTTTCGTCGTGAGTTTTCCAAAGGAAACCACCGCTTCGCCACGCTGATTTATTGACGTTAGTTTGCCCTTCTTTTGCAAGGATTTGACAAAGACGTTATCGCCGATTTTCAAAGGCGAATCGTCGGGAACGTCCTCGACGACCGCCTCTTTTTTTTAGTCGGCGGACATATTTTCGAGTTGTTTTTTGAGTTTTCTCGCCTCGAACAAATCCTTATCCTCGACTTCGGGTTTGTTGAGAATATCCTTTATTTGCGCAAGAATATCGTTTGCTTCTTCAACGCTGTTTTCGATGAGGCGTTTTGTTTCCTTTCGTATGCTCTCGTCGAGTTTTTCGCGCTTTTCTTCTATGCGCTTTTTCTCGATTTCGGCGTCTTTCAACGCTTTTGCGGCGTTTTCTCTGTCTATCGACGCTTCGCTTACGAGTTCGGCGGCTTTCATTCTCGTCTTTTCCGCAGCTGTCAGAACGTTGTCGAATTGACGTTTTTCAACGGATATCTTGCTCTTTGCGTTTTCGATAATCTCGTCGGAAAGTCCGAGTTTCTTTGCAATGGCGAGCGCGTTCGACGAACCTATCGCGCCCATCACGAGTTTGTATGTCGGGCAGAACGTGTTGCTGTCAAATTCCATAGAAGCCGCAACGACGCCTTTCGTCACAAGCGAAAACTCTTTGAGGTCGTTAAAATGCGACGTTATAAACGCTTTTGCGCCCACTTTGAGCAAGTATTCGGCGATACTTACGGCAAGCGCCGCGCCTTCGCCGGGGTCTGTACCTGCGCCGAGTTCGTCGAACAAAACGAGAGATTTTGAAGAGATAACGTCCAAAATTCCGATTGTATTCTTGATATGCGACGAGAACGTAGACAAACTTTGCTCTATGCTCTGCTCGTCGCCGATGTCGCTGTAAACGCCGTCGAAAACGGACAGATTCGCACTCTTTGCAGGGATAAACAATCCGCTCATTGCCATAATCGTAAACAGACCGACAAGTTTGAGCGTAACGGTTTTACCGCCCGTGTTAGGACCAGTAATCAGCAACATTTTCTCGTCTTTTTCGAGAGCAAGCGACACGGGAACGACCTTTTTCCCGTCGATAAGCGGATGTCTGCCCGCGCGGATATTGATTATTCCGACTTCGTTGAGTTCGGGTTTTACCGCCTTATACTCTCTTGCGAGTTGCGCTTTTGCAAACACCATATCCATATCGACGACGGTGTTATAACTGTAAGTTATGCCGTCCGCGCAACTTTCGATTTGGTTTGAAAAACCTCTCAAAATTCTTTCAATTTCGAGTTGTTCGTTGACGAGTTCGACTTTGAGTTCGTTGTTGAGTTCGACGATTTGCATAGGTTCTACGAATAGCGTCGAACCCGAAGCCGACTGATCGTGAACGAGTCCCGGGATAGTGCCTTTGCAGTCGCTTTTTACGGGTATGACGTACCTATCGCCGCGCACGGTTATGATGTTGTCTTGCAAGTACTTCGAGTATTGCGGCGACGTGATGAAAAGTTGAAGTTTGCTTCTTACGTTGTCGTTGAGTTTGCGAATACGAATACGAATCGCGCGCAACTCGTTCGAGGCGTTGTCGGCAACTTCCGTTTCGCTCAAAAACGCGTCGAAAATCTTTTTTTCGAGGGTTTCGTTCTCAAAAAGCCCCATAGCCATATCTGCAAGTATGGGGCAATCCTTCACTTTGTCGATTGTATATTTGAGCCTTCTCGACACGCGAAGCGACCTTCCGACCTTCATAATTTCGGGGATTGCGAGCGTTGCGCCCTTTTTCGCCTTTACGAGAATCTCGCTTATGTCGTCGACTGCGAAATTCGGCGATAATGAATACTCGAAAAGCACTCTGTCTGCTTCCGCCGTTTCGTTGAGAGCGTTGTTTGCGTCCGCGATTTTCTCGAACGGGACAAGCGACCTTGCCTTATCTTTTCCGCCTTGCGATTGCGCAAACGAGGCAAGCTTGTCGAGAATTTTGGGATATTCGAGCGTATTCAAACTCTTTTGGTCAAACATAACTTCACTTATATTTCGTACTGTCGCCAAAACCGACGAAGCGTTGTGCTTCGTCGATTTTGCCATAAATTTTGTTTATCTGATTTTTGCGCCGACTTTGCGTTTGAGCGCGGACAAAATCTTTGCCATTTCTGCGGCGATTTCGTCGTCGGTGAGCGTGCGTTCGAGCGACGAGAACGCAAAACTCATTGCGATGCTCTTTTTATGCGTACCGCTTTGTTCGTT
>URTQ01000092.1 GCA_900550855.1 uncultured Eubacteriales bacterium | reverse complement strand
CTTTGTGCTTGGGGGGCGACAGGGGTTTCCTTGTCTTTAAAACCTCTTTCCCCCGCCGCTTGCGCGTCGTCGAAGTTGCCTTTTATGCCGAAAACGTGGACGTTGCCGCCCTCTTGCGTGACCATTTGCAAGCGTTGCATTTCGCTAACGCCGCTAACGGGATAAAACACCGCGGCGTGCGTGCCTTCTACGTCCTTAAAGCCTTCGAGCGCGGCTTTTCCCGTGTCGCCGCTCGTTGCCGTAAGCACGAGAGTTTGCTCGTTTATGCCGAGTTTTTTCTTGCTTGCGGTGAGAAGATACGGCAAAATCGTAAGCGCGATATCCTTGAAAGCGCAAGTCGGGCCGTGCCAAAGTTCGAGCATATAAAGCCCGTCCTCGACCTTGACGAGAGGACATACCGCGTCGTCGTCGAAGCGGTTGTAGGCGCGTTTGGCATACCCCAAAAGTTCCTCGAAAGAAAACTCGTCCATATACATAGACAAGATTTTCGCCGCGCGTTCGGGATAGTCCAGCGGAATGAGATTTTCGATGTCTGCAAGACTTAAAATCGGGAATGACGACGGAACGAAAAGTCCGCCGTCATCCGAAATGCCTTTTACGATAGCCTCGCTTGCCGAAATCTCGATTTTTGAGTTTCTGGTGCAAGTGTATTTCATCTTTTTGGTTGTGCGCTGCCTTACGCGCGAATGAAATCAGGGAAATTTTCCTCGTTTTCGCTCACCGTAACCACGAATTTGGTGTCGGTGTTCTTTGCAATCTCTCTGAGGTCGTCAAAGAAGTCTTTCATTTCGAAAACGGTTTTGCCGAGCATTCTGTGCGCGCCGTCGATGTAGAGCGTTTCGATGTCGTGATTGCCTGCAAGCAAGCCTTTGAGGAAGCCGATAAGCGCTTCTTCGCTTACGGGTGCGTCCCCTCTTTTGAGTTGTTTGGCGTTGACCATACGAACTCTGTAATTGAGAGAGTACATATATCTGTCGGTATCCGTGACGAAAACGATGTCGCCTTTTGCGGTTTCAACGTTGTCGTTTGCCATATCGATGATGATTTTGGTTTTGCCCGTGCCTTTGGCACCAGTTATAAATTTTATCATAAGCCCTCCGCTTATATTTATATTCGGTTATATTATATATAAAAAGTTATCCGATTTCAACCCGCAATTTTCAAAATCGCGCACATTTTTCTATGCGGCGAAAATTAACGGATAAAATCAGTGATTTTTGCTCTTTGAAAGGAAGTATGCGTGTCTTTGAGGATCGAGCAAAGATATCATAGTGTCGAGTTCGCCGTCGCTTATGGCGGTTGTACGTCCCGACGCGTATTCCTTGTCCGCAAATTCCTTGATTTTTGCCACGAGTTCGTCGCTCTTTTGCACCTTTTCTTCGGTGGGCAACTCGTAGTATGCGTTTATCCAGTACGCGATTCCCGCAAGTCCGCTGAACGAATCGACGACCACTCTCGGCGCTCTGCCCAAAATCTTTTCGGTGTCGAAAATGTTGTAAATCTCTTGGTCTTTGAGCATACCGTCGGCGTGAATACCTGCCTTCGTGACGTTGAAGTTTTTGCCCACAAACGGCGTTTGAGGGGGAATATGATAACCCATTTCGTCCTCGAAATAGTCGGCAATCTCGCTTATGACTTCGAGATTCATACCGTTGGTCGTGCCTCTGAGCGACGCATACTCTATCGCCATCGCTTCGAGGGGCGTATTGCCCGTGCGCTCGCCTATGCCGAGCGGCGTCGTGTTGACCGTCGAGCAGCCGTACAGCCACGCCGTCGCGCTGTTGGTGACCGCCTTGTAAAAGTCGTTGTGACCGTGCCATTCGAGTTGCTCGCTCGGCACTTGCGCGTAATAACGGAAGCCGTAAATTACGCCCTGCACGCTTCGGGGCATAGACGTACCCGGGTACGTCACGCCGTAACCCATAGTGTCGCAAGCGCGGATTTTGATGGGGATTCCGCTTTCTCTGGACAGTCTCATAAGTTCGATTGCAAACGGAACGACGAATCCGAAATAGTCCGCTCTCGTGATGTCTTCGAAGTGACAGCGAGGCACGATTCCTCTGTCGAGAGCCATCTTGACGACGGACAAATACTTGTCCAACGCCTGACGGCGAGTCATATTCATTTTTTTGAAGATGTGATAGTCCGAGCAACTCACGAGTATGCCCGTTTCCTTGATTCCGAATTGCTTGACGAGTTCGAAATCCTTTTCGTTTGCGCGAATCCAACTTGTGACTTCGGGAAAATCGTAGCCGAGTTCGAGACACTTTTTGACCGCCTCTTTGTCCTTGTCGCTGTAAAGGAAAAACTCGCTCTGTCTTATGATACCGTTCTTTCCGCCGAGTTTGTGAAGCATCTTGTAAAGTTCCACGATGTCGTTGACTTTGAAGGGTTGCATCGCTTGTTGACCGTCGCGGAAAGTCGTGTCGGATATGTAAAGTTCCTTGGGACATTCCATAGGAACGTGGCGCATATTGAACGCGATTTTGGGAATTTTACCGTAGGTAAAAATTTGTCTGTGAAGGTTTGGACGAGCAACGTCTTGCAAGGACGGTTTGTAAGTGTGTTCTTCAAGAAGGTGGTTGCGCTTGTTGTATTCGACTATCATTTGCCCTCCGTCACTCGATATTTTCGAGCATTTTGTTTTGCACCGCGATTTGAAGCGCGGAAATCATTTCGTCAAGGTCGCCGAGCATAAACTTGTCGATATTGTAAAGGGTAAGTCCTATGCGGTGGTCGGTGACTCTGCCTTGCGGAAAATTGTAGGTGCGGATTCTCTCGCTTCTATCGCCCGTGCCTACTTGCGCGCGACGATTTTCGGCGTATTCCTTTTCCGCTTGCGAGCGGTAGAAGTCGTAAACTCTGGATTTTAGCACTTTGAGCGCCTTTTCCCTGTTTTTAATCTGACTTCTTTCGTCTTGACACTCTACCACTATGCCCGTGGGAATATGCGTCATTCGGATTGCGCTTTCCGTCTTGTTGACGTGCTGTCCGCCTGCGCCGCCCGAACGATAAGTATCCACTTTTATATCGTTTTCGTTGAGATTTACCTCAACGTTCTGCGCTTCGGGAAGCACCGCAACGGTTACGGTCGAGGTATGCACCCTGCCTTGCGACTCGGTTTCGGGAACGCGTTGCACTCTATGCACGCCGCTCTCGAATTTGAGTTTGCCGTATACACCCTTGCCCGTTATCATAAACACGAGTTCTTTCGCGCCGCCGAGTTCGGTGTAGTTCATATTGACTTCCTCGACTTTCCAGCGGTTGTTTTCGGCGTAATGGCGGTACATCTTCATAAGTTCCGTTCCGAAAAGAGCCGCCTCGTCGCCGCCTGCGCCCGCGCGTATTTCCATAATAACGTTGTTGTCTTCGTCGGGGTCTTTGGGCAAGAGGGATATTTTGAGGTCGTTTGCGTCATTATCGAGAGCATCGCGCAAATCGTCGAGTTCTTGTTTAAGCAACGCTTTCATATCGGGGTCGGCTTCCGCCGCCGCCATACTCTCGCAATCCTCGAAATCCTGCTTATGCTTTTTGTATACGCCGTAAATTTCGCAAATCGGGGCGAGGTCGGAATGTTCCTTCGAAAGCGACTTGAATTTCTCTTGGTCGGATATGTTTTGCGGCAAAGACAAAAGATTGCCCACCTCTTCGTAGCGAGCCTCGATTTTGTCTAATTTTTGAAGCATACCGTCGGATATTTTCATTTTCTTTTCACCACTGCGATACGGTCGAGTCCTTCGATGTCTTTGAGAATTTCGACGTCATAGCCATCGAATATCGCCTTTATATCGTCTGCCTGTCCCGCACCGTATTCCAAAAGAAGCACGCCGTCGTCTTTGAGATGTTCGTCGAGTTTGTTTGCGATTATGCGGTAGAATTTCAAGCCGTCGCTGTCGCCGTCAAGTGCGAGTTGCGGCTCGAAGTCCTTGACTTTGGAATCGAGTTTTTGAACGTCGGACGTGGGAATGTACGGCGGATTGGACACGATTACGTCAAAGGCCTTGTTAGCCACCGCGCCCCACATATCGCCCTTTGAAAAGTCCACTCGAACGCCCGTGTTGAGCGAGTTTGCAAGCGCAACGTCTATCGCGCCCACGCTCACGTCGCACGCGCTCACTTTCGCATTCGTGTTCTTTGCAATCGCAACCGCAATCGCGCCGCTTCCTGTACACAAGTCGAGAACGTCGCATTGCGTTTGTTTTTCCTTTATCGTCGCAATCGCCTTTTCCACGAGTTCTTCGGTTTCGGGACGAGGTATAAGCACGTTTTTGTTGACGGCAATTTTTATGCCGTAAAACTCACAATAACCGAGCGCGTATTGAAGCGGCGTGCCGTCCGACATACGCTTTGCAATGGCTTCTGCGTTGTCAAACTCGGTTTTGGTGAGGGTTTTGAGAGATTGAAGTTCGCTTCTCTTTTTGCCCGTAACCTCGACGAGCAACCAGTCTATATCCGCGTCGTCCGCGCCTTTTGCGATGCTTTGAAGTTTGGCTCTCGCAACGCCGTAAGGCACTTTTATGTCGAATTTTCTTTCTTCCAAATTCGGATTTTCGTCCATAGCAAGCACGGTTTTGAACGCCGTGAGCGACACTTCGAGCATATCGTCGGTAGGCTCTTTGGTTGTGAGTTTTTGAAGTGCCATACCCGGCGCGCGAAGTATGCGTACGAAAAGGCAATCGCTCTTTGCAAGCAATTTCAAAAGTTCGTAGGATACGCCTGCAACGACCGGCAAAAACAACAGTTTGAATCCGAGTTTTATAAGCGCGTTTAGCACCTTTGCGCCGCCGACGTCGCTCGATACGACCAGTCCGCACTTCTCAATCATAAAGTTGACGAGTACGAAAACCATTATGCTCACCGCTATCACGAAAAACAGGAATGTCGTTCCGCAACGAGAGTGTTCTCTGGGCATATGCTTTGCGTTTTCGACGGTGAGGTCGAGTCCTCTTTCATAGCAGGATATGACCTTGTGTTCCGCGCCGTGATACATAAACACTCTGCGCACGTCTTTCATAAGCGTGACGAGAAGAATGTAGGATATGAAAATCAAAAGCATAAGACCGCCTTCGATGAGGCTGTACCAAAGGCTTTTGAGCGACGAAGAAGCGATTGCCGCTATGTTGTCGCATATGAGCGAAGCAAGGAAGTTGGGCAAAAACACGAAAAGTCCGACGGCGAGTAGTACGCCCAAAACCACCGAGAAGCCCATAAGCACGTTCATCGGATTGATTTTGAGTTTGTCCGCCATCCACTTGTCGAGTTTGGACGGCTCGGCGTAATCGCCGTACACTTCGGCGGAACGCATCATAATGCCCGTACCCTGAAAGAGTTGGGTGAAAAGATTGACCACGCCTCTTACGAACGGCAAACGCAAAAACGCGTTGCGTTGTTTTGCGTCCTTGACGTACTTGCTTTCGACTGTGATATCGCCGTCAGGGGTGCGAACGGCGGTTGCGATAGAGCGCGCGCCCTTCATCATAACGCCTTCGAGAACGGCTTGTCCGCCGATATTCGTTCTGCGTACGATTTTGGTCTTTCTGTCGATAACGTTTTTCTGTTTCGGCTCTTTATTTTTTGTGTTTTTGTCTGTCATATCTATATTGAAAAGTTATGTATTTTTGTTTTCTATCCCCTTATTGCGAAGACGGAACGCGAGCCGCAACGGCGGCGAGAAAGCGAACGCCGAGCTTGACGATTCGTACCGTCCGACTGTGCCGTTTGGGTGCGTAGCTGGCACACAAAGGACGGTGGCATAAGTAGGAAAATGTCCCTATATATGCGAGTGCTGAGTGTTGCCCCACGCGAAGCGGACGCCGTGGGTTCCCTCAAA
>URTQ01000091.1 GCA_900550855.1 uncultured Eubacteriales bacterium | reverse complement strand
GGGGAAACACGTGAGGAAGGGGGAAGTTTTAATTAGAGGTTGACATTGCGTAGCGCGAGTCATAAAATATAAACGTAGCAAATCTATTTCTTGGGTGGGTATATCCCAACCGGTGGTAATGCCGTCTTTGAACGGAAAAGTCCAACAGCCCCAACAGCCGATGCGGTGAGATTCCGCAACCGCCTGTAAAGTCAGACTGGGAAGGAATAGCGCGCAGACAAAAGGTCTGCTCGTTCCTTCTCCGCAAAAACGGAGATTTTTTTTATGAAGAAAAACGGAAAATTTACTATCAAATTCATCGCGTACACGGGTATGATGACCGCAATCGTGTACGTTGCAACGCTCATCGGCGTATCAACGCCGGTTGCAAATTTCAACATCGGCGACAGCGCCATATTGATTGCCGCCGCGCTGTTCAATCCTCTCACGGCAATGATAGCGGGGGGCTTGGGCGCATTCCTCGCCGACCTTACGACCTACCCCGTGACGATGCTTTACACGCTCGTTATAAAGGCTATCGAAGGCTTGCTTGCAGGCGTTGCGTTCACGCTTATTTACAAGTGGTTTGACAAAAAAGAGAACCCGACGAAACGCGACGTCGCATTGAAAATAACCTTTGCGACGATAACCTGCATCGTATGCACGATGCTTATGGCGGTGGGGTACTACATCTGCAAAGCGTTTATGTACGGCACGCCCGAATCGGCGTTGACGTCCTTGCCAAAGAACGTGTTGCAAGCGGTTGCTTCAACGCTTATCGCAGTGCTTGCTCTGTACGCCGCACGCCTTGAAAAAATACGCCCGAAAACGCAACTCGTCCTCAAAGACAAACCCGTTTCGCAACCCGAAACAGACGTCGCTTCGGACGAGGAAACCGCCGACGAAAAGACGGAAAACGAGGACGAAAAGTGATTGTGCATATTGCGCAGTGATATTGCCTTGCGGCAGTGAAATGCACATGGCGTGTGCGTGAAATAGTGCTACGGCACGGTGAAATTGCGGCGTTGCCGCAACCGCGGAAGAACTAAATTATCAATCAACGAAATTTGCTACAAAATGACAAAAACAACGCTTTATGTGTACAAAACGTGCATATAAAGCGTTGTTTTTTACAATATGCGAGAATATGTTTGCGAAAATATACGTTCAAAATAGTATCTTTTTAGAATGCGTAATAGTGCGCCAAAACGATGGATAACGTGGAAGCAGCCTTGAACGACAACCCTAATTTACTAAGCGGAATTTGTTTTTCCGCTTGCGTGCTGTAAGGCACGCGCCCACCAAGCAGATAATTTGGCAAAATTGTGGCGTGAGGTTTTGTCCGTGTTTGAACTGATAGCGCAAATTCTCTGCGCGGTTAGCAGAGCAATAAATCGAGCAAGGCTTTCGGCGATACGCACACTTGCGTGTTGCAGTTGCCTTAGCGATGAATTTTGCTCTTATTCGATTAAGTTGTCGTAAATAAGCGAGTACGTTGTCGATGCCTTGTCAACCCAACTCTTGTACAGATATTTTGCAAGTTGGCGGTTGGCGACGACGAGTTTCAATTCCATAAGGGTGGTTATGTCGTTGTTGATGCGCATAATCACGGTATAAGTGCCGTCGGCGTTTTTGGAATAGTCGCAAAAATAGGATTGACGTTTCTTAAAGCGCATACGGTTGTCGCGAGCGTACTGCACGATTTCGTCGCGAATGGACGAGGGAATTTTGGTGAAGAACAGCGAAAGGCAACTCACCCCGTCTTGCGTGATGTTGAGCATATCGCTTTTCGGCACGCGGTAGATGAGGTTTGTGTCCAAAAGTTCGGACAAATACTGCTTACATTCCATATACGACAGCCAGTTGTTGTCGGACGAGCATATGTCTAGAATCGTCGTTTCGGCAAGAGGAATCGCCATTTTGTCGAACACGAAAAGAATGACAAGTTTTTGCACCTTGCTGTCGAGGGATTGATTCGAGCCGAAACCTTCTTGCATATATTCCATCGCGTTCCTCAAAAAAAATCAAAATCCGCTTTTGCCTTGCAAAGAAGAGCAATGCGGAAGCGATACGATATATTACATCGTATTTTTGAGGAAAACAAGCGCAAAAGCAAAATTTTTGTCGAAATACAATTTGTTGTAGTGATGAACGCGAAAATACACAAGGACACGGCGAACGCCAAACCGCAATAGCAAGCGGCGATGTAAAATTAAGGAATAATGCTGAGAATAAATTTGACTGTTGACAATATTTTGAGTTTCGTGTAATATTGTAGATGTATAAGAATTTGCGCACATATGCGCGCGATGAGAGCGCGTACGTGCATACACCAATACCCGAGGTGGATATTATGAGAAATGGCAACAAATCAAGACAATTACTCTCGCTCGCAAGACTCGTTGTGCTTGCGCTTTGCTTTACGCTCGTATTTGCCAGCGTCCTTATTGGAATCGACAACATCGATTCGGCAAGCGATACGACGGCAGAAGCAGTGACTGCGGATAAGGGCGGCGCGACCCCCGTCGATTTGGGAATCACCGCTTCCAACTTTACATATTCGGCAAGTTCGAAAAGTTGGTCATATACGAGAAGTTTGTCGAACATCAGCATCAGCGGCGCGGAAAGCACGGGCAACGTCAGTGTTTACAAACCCGAAGATACGGATATTGACGTAAACATATCTGCATCGAACAATACATACTCGGTGCAGGCGGACGCACTTGCGACAAAGTATATTCAAGTCACCTCGCGTATCAACTTTGACGTCGGCGACTTCGTAAGAATGATGGCGAGCCAAGGCGTATGCACCGTCAAGGTCACGATTGACGCAAACGTGAGTTTCGAAGGCGGAAGCAATAAGCAATCGGGCGCACTTGCGGTTTCGGGCAACTATAAGGCATCGAACCAAGAAACGAGAGATCCTTATGCGAGCACGATTACGCTTACCAAAGATAAATCATACGTCGCTTTTGAAACCTATTCCACTGCGCAAAACCAAACTATTTTTACCTCGAAAATTAAGCATAGCGTCACTTTCAACAGCATTAAAATCGAGATTATCCACGGAACGAAAGACGGTTCTGCGCCTGTCGTTTCGTCGAGATACGACGGCGTTGCGACGGACGGCGTAAACACTTATGCGCCTTACATCACCAACACTATCGACGCAAGCAATCAGGCGAAATTCCCTGTTTTCTACGATTCAATCAAAAACAGACTCAAACTCGACTCGGTGACCAACGGAACGGGTACGTTGGCATCCTACACGAACACAACTCTCGGCAACGTTCCGGGACTTAGCGGAAAAGGCTATTACAAATTCGCGCAAACCGAGTTTGTCGATACGTTCAACTACACCGAATACGATTCGCTCGAAGCGGGCGCGCTTGCATACGAAAGCAACGCCACGAAGTTTATCGGCATCGGCGACAAATCCGTGAGTATTTCCTCGGACGGCAATATATCGTGGAACGATTTGAGCAGCGTCGATTCTCGCGTGTCGGGTATAGGCAAGGTTCAAATCGGCAACACGGTGTTTACGATTTCTAATGCTTCCGACCTTAACACCGCAAAAGAAATCACCGTCACCGAGATTGTGGACGATGCGGAAACTTCCGTATCCGTCGGTTACGCAATCGTCAAATTGACCAACAGAGCGAGAGTTGTCGTTTCCATTTATTTCACGACGAACTGCTCGGTCAAGACGATAGTCACCGACAACGGCGAAAAGTCGGTTGAAACCAACATCACGGTTTCGGGCATCGACACCACCGCGCCGAGCGATTCCAACAACTCGGGCACAAACATCTTCTTTGACAACTATATCGGCGCAAACGGTTCTGACGTTTCAGCGTTGGACTGGTTCCGTCAAAACACGATGACGACGGACGCAAACTTCGAGATTAAGGAAGACGAGGCGGCGGCAGGCTATTCGCCGTACCTTTGGTTCTACACCGTTGACAGAGCGGACAGCATTTCCGCACTCAACGCAAAAACAATCAGACAATTCGCAACGTATGCGGACGTCAAGTCGGCAGGCATACTGCCTATTGCGGTGGGCGAACTCACGTCGTTCACCTACGACTTTGCAAAGGGTCAGGCTTTGACGATAGACCGCAAGACGTATCAAGGCAATCCGTCGGGTATGGACGCCGCAACGGGTCACGGATATTACAGATTTACGTTCTATATGTTCGACCTTGCGGGCAACAAGGGCGGCGTAAAGTCGTTCGTTATGAAAGTGGACTACGACAAGCCCGAATATACGCTCGACTTCAAGTTCGACAATGACGGAACGCCCGAAACCATTCTCGCAAGCCAAAACGGCAAGTGGGCAACGGGTGACGTAACCCTCAAATTCACGATTACCGCAGGCGGTTTTTCAGGCTTCACGTTCAGATTCGAGGATTCGAACGGCACGATGCACGCGTTCGTCATCAACGGTTTGGGCGAATACAGTGGCTCGATCTACGTTCCCACGTTCTTGAATTATATGACTGCAAAGACCACTTCGCAGGTCAATAACAATACGCTTACAATCAATATCAACGGTCAAGACGTAACCGTCAAGTACGCGCAAGAGGACGGCAACAGTACGTTCACGTTCAGCATACCCAAACCCGAAAAGGGCAAATTCTTCTACGAATGGGTGTCCGACTTCTACGCATACGAAGGACAATACGCAACCCTCAACGCAATCGACAGCGACGACAACCTCATCGAGTACGTCAACGGCGACTGGAACGACGGCGTAAAAGTGCTTATCGACATCGAAGCGCCCGAACTTCCCGGATTCACCGACGAAGAAGGCTTCCTCAACGAGTTTACCGACGGATACGAAATTCCGCAAACGAGAACGTGGTACACTTCGTCCTTCTCGCTCTCGGCATTGCTCGGTTTTTCCGACGCGATTTTGTCCACCGACTATGCAAAGGGACTCAAAATTCACTACGGTATCAGCGTTGTAAAGAGTCTTGCCGATTTGCAAAGAATCGAGGGCTACGACATCGCCAACGCATACAGAACTTCGACCGACCCCAAGACAGACTTCGGATTTTTGAGATACATCGTCAAAAACGGTGAAGAACTCGACAGCGGCGGCGCAACCGATTTCACCGTAGACCTTTTGGCTGCTCAAACCGCAGGCATGAGAGTCATTCACCTTTGGGCAGAAGACCAAGCGGGCAACTTGTCGGCGGTCAACAAACTTTATGTGTTCGTCGATACGACTTCGTACACGATTTCCGCATCCGTAAAGAGCAACGCAAAACTCGAAAGCGGATTTGCAACCATAACCGTGACCGACGTCGACGACAACCCGATTTCCTCTGTAAAGAGAGGCGAAACGGTCAAATTCAACATTTCGTTCGCAAACAGTTACGTTCCGTTCAAGTTCGTGCAGAACGGCAACTTGTTGCTTGAAAATTACGACAGCAATCGCGGCTGGACGAAGTCGAGCGCAAACGCAAACGGTGATTTCGTTTCCTTCGATTCATTCGACAGCGAGGGTGCGTCTTCCATAACGCTCGCGTTTGACGACACGGCAAATCTTTCCGATTTGCTCAACAACAACAGAGCGACTCACACCTTTGAATTGTCTGCAAGAAAGGCAGTCACTTACAGCCTTACCAACACCAAAGTTGCGTATACGGCAGAACCCACCGACGTTGCGGCGTGGATGAGTTTCGGTTACGAACCGTCCAAAGATTCGTTCAGATACGAGTTTGTAGACGGCGAAAACGTCGTTGAAACGCCCACCAAAGTCGGCGATTATATGGTGAGAATCTACATTCCCAAAGAGGACGAGAGTTTCGTCACCGACGATTTCGATATGGACGATGAGGGCAACCAAGTCTTCGTACCCGTCGAG
>URTQ01000090.1 GCA_900550855.1 uncultured Eubacteriales bacterium | reverse complement strand
ACCGCTCTTTGCAGGCATATGCGTGACCAAAGGCAAAATCCTCAACATCGTAGGCAAGAACAAGGACGGGAAGGTGAGATTGTTCTGCACGGACGAACTGCCCGTACTCAAAAAACAACGCGAAGAAGCCGAGCGCAATTCCGCTTGCGAGGGAAGCGAAGAAGCGACTTTGGCGGACGTAATATCTGCCGTGGCAGAACCTGCGTGCGACGTCGAAGAAGACTGATATTTTGAAAAGCATATAAAAACAACCGCTTAAATCGGCGGTTGTTTTTTTGTATAAATTTGTAGTTTAATCGCAAAACGCAACGTTTATGTGTCTTAAATGAGCGGATAAACGAGCGATATTGCGATTTTTATTCGTTTTGTTCGGATTGCGATTTGCGCTTTTTGTTCGAGAAAAGGTGTTTTCTCGGTTTTACGATTTCGTCTACGGACACTTTGAAGTTGTCGTAGTCCACGCACTCGGCTTGTATGCTCAATTCGTCGCCGACTTGCAGGACTGTATCCGAAGCGGGAACGATTGAAACGCCGTCGCGCTTTATCGAACGTATGAGCAAGTTGCTCGGCCAAAGCACGTCGCGAATGGGTTTGTGCATAGCAATCGAGCCGTCCTCGACGGTTGCGACGTAGGTTTGTTTGGTGAGGTGAACGTGTTGCTCGTCGAGAATATTGTCGAGCAGTTCGTCGTAAATGGACCTTGCGCCGCACACTTCGCTCACCATATATCCAAAGGACACGCCCAAAACGACGGGGACGAGCAGCGTGAATTGCCACGTCAGTTCTACGACCATAATTATTGCCGTAAGCGGCGCTTTGACGATTGTTGCAAAGAACGTTGCCATACAAATCATAACTATGCAATCGGCATATTCGGTAGGCATGCCCCAAGCGACGCCGAGTTTTGCCACGAGCGTGCCGATACACGCGCCTATTGCGAGCATAGGAATGAATATTCCGCAAGGCACGCCTGCGCCGAGATTGAGCGCGGTGGCGATAACTCGCATCACGAGCACGAGAATAAGCGTAACCACGACGGGCGACGAGAATACGGTTGCGACGCTTTG
The DNA here is from genome assembly GCA_900550855.1 of uncultured Eubacteriales bacterium. Classification (GTDB taxonomy): domain Bacteria; phylum Bacillota; class Clostridia; order Christensenellales; family CAG-917; genus CAG-475. The sequence continues at coordinate 4,902 of URTQ01000090.1, read as the reverse complement.
CTGAGTCGTACCGCCGTGCGTTCCCAACGACTCGATAAACGAGTGACCGCCGCCCATAACTGAAGCGGTGATAAGTCCGAAAACGCCTGCGAATATAAACGGGAACAACAGTTTGAGATAGGTTGTCGTAAGCGCGTTTTTTGTTTTGATTTTAGCAAAGAGTTTCTTTGACAACAAGCAAAGATTATAGAATCCGAATCCGCAAATTCCGCTCACGACGGCGGCAAGTGCGACGAATCCGTAACTTTTGAGGGGAATCTGAATGAGGTTGAACGAGGAAAGAATGCCTTCGACGGGCATATTCATCCAACCGTAAAGCGCGTTTCTGGTTATGATTGCGCTAAGCACCGACGAAAATGCGCAAATGAATATAGCGGGCGTAAAACGTCTGTGCGCTTCTTCGAAAGCGAACGTGATACCGGTAAGCGGCGCATTGAAAGCGACCGCAAGACCTGCGCACGCGCCGCCCGTGATTTGATAGCGTTTTTCCATATCCGTACAGCGCAAAAGTTTGCTCGTGCCCTCGCCGCAGGTCGCGCCGATAAACATACTCGGACCTTCCGCGCCTGCCGTCAAGCCCGACAGTATGCACACGAGGCAGGAAGCCGCCATAGCGGGCAGTGATTTGTACCATTTGAGTTCGAGCAAGCCTCTTGCCGCGCCTTCCGTTTGTGGAATACCGCTTCCGCGAACCATAGGAACGAACTTTGAAACCGTAGCGATTGAAAAAGCGATTATTGCGAGCGCAACGAAAAGCAACGGAACGAAAGCGGGGTTCTCTCGCACAAGAGCGTAGACGTCTTTTGCGTACTTCGAGAACAAATCCGCCGCGATATTGAAAAACGTCACGACGATACCCGAAAGTATGCCGGTTACGATACCCACCGCCATAAGTTGAACGCCGTGCCTATACAATCTTGACAAAATGTTTTTGTTCATAATCATATACCGTTTGATTTCAAATCCGCTTGCATTATAGTTGCACAGAACAAGAAAAGCAACCGAAAAACGAATTATGCGAACATTAAAAATCAATCGTTTTCATACAAAGCGAGTGTTTTTTTGAGTTTTGCGATCACGTTTTCGCGCAAAGAGAGGGGGGATAGCACCTCGACGTTTCGGTTGTATTGCAGCACCCAGTAGAGCATAGCCTTCTCGCTTGCGACGATTGTGGCGACGAAATATTTGTCGTCGAGTTTCTTTGCGGTGAAGTTCGTGCCGAACCAGTCGTAGAGGGTGTCCGCCATACCCACCCAGCATTTTAGGGTTATCGCGACGGGCGCGTCGTTATACATATACGGCAAGGAAGTTGCGATACGCTTGTAGTCTATGCCTTTTTCGAATCCGACGTTTTCGCGCAAGGGTTTTGCGTCGTCGTCAAGCACTTCGATGTCGGTGATTTTGTCCATACGGTAGAATCCCACCTCGTCGAACATCTCGTCGAACATCATAAGGTAGTAGCGTTGATTGTGCAGAAGCATCTGATAGGGCGAGCCGACGTGCGGCTTTGAAACGTGCAACTTTTTGTCGAGTCCGATTTTGTTGTAGTTGAAACTGATTTTCTTGCCTTGCTCGATAGCCTCGTCTATGACGTCGATGTTGTAGAAAAACGCCTTGTTGTCCGACTTATCCCATTCTTTTACGGAATAGACGTGCTTGACGTGCGATTTGAAGTTGCGACCGCCGAGCGCGATAAGTTTGTTTATCAACTGTTCCGAGTGGGTGGAATTGACGTTTCTCGACGCAAGCACGCTGTCGATGAGAAGTCGAAGTTCGGCGTTTTCGAGTTTTCGCGAGGCAAGATACGTTCCGTTTGCGGTCGATTCGATGTCGAAGCCCATTTCTTTGAGATAGGACACGTTTCTGCCGACCGCTTTTCTCTCGCAGGGTATGTCGTAGTCGCGCTCTAATATGTCGATTATGTTTTGTTGGGTCAAGGGATGTTCCTCGTCGCTGTATTCGTCGAGAATTTGATATATCCGCATAATCAGAGTCTTTTTCGCTTCGAGTGCCATAATCTTTTCCTTTTTCGTAAAATTTTTCGTAAAAATCGTTTGATGTACCGATTTCGGTACACAGTATAGCATATCATATGCTTGCAAGCAAGAGAGAAAACGAAAAATACGACGCTTGCAAAGGAAAAAGAAAATGAAATTTTATATGACGCATATCAACAATCAATCGAGAGTCAACAATTCGCAAATCGCAACCAAAGACGGCAAAATCGTGTTCGTACGCATAAGCCTTATGCGCAAAGCGTCCTGACGTTTTCAACCGAGCGTTTGCTCGACGACATAGTGGTTTGTCCACGTTTATCCCTTTTTTGAAAGCCCGACAAAAACCCTGATACCGTCGGGCTTTCGGTTTGTATAAATCGAAAAGTCGCAATTTTAATTGAAACGGATATTTTCGGATATTGTACTTTGTTTGCCAAATATGGTATAGTTATTTATGATATACTAAATAGGATATTAAAGAATATAAGGTGCGATATATCGAATAGACGATACGGCTCGACGATATTTCGCTCGCGGGTGCATATGAAGAAAAAACTTTCGATAATAGCGTTGTTTCTTGTAGTGACGATGTGCGTCACGCTTTTCGTTGCGTGCAATGAAAAACCGAGCGGCGATTGCAACCATTACGACTTGAACGGCGACTTTGTTTGCGACAAATGCTATCGCGATATGGACGGCGATTGCGTGCATATCGACGGCAACGACGACGGAAGGTGCGACCTTTGCAAAAAGAGCGTAGTCGTTGACATCGACTTTTATGCCATCAACGACTTGCACGGTATGTACGCCGACACGGACACGCAACCCGGCGTTGACGAGTTGACGACCTATCTTCTCGACAAGCAGGCAAACGGCAATTCAGTCTTGCTCGCGTCGGGGGATATGTGGCAGGGAAGCACCGAGTCCAACAACACCAAAGGCAAACTCGCAACCGAGTGGCTCAACTTCGTGAATTGCTCGGCAATGACTCTCGGCAACCACGAATTTGACTGGAAAACGGACAAAATAAGGGCGAATGCCGAACTCGCAAACTTTCCGCTTTTGGCAATCAACGTTTACGAACACGCAACGAACGAGCGCGCGCCGTATTGTCAATCGTCGGTGCTTGTCAACGAGGACGGCGCAAAAATCGGCATAATCGGCGCAATCGGGGATTGCTACTCGTCGATTTCGGCAAGTATGTGCCGCGACGTGTATTTCAAAACGGGTAGCGAACTCACCGCTCTCATCAAAAACGAATCCGAAAAGTTGAAAAAGCAAGGCGCGGACTATATCGTATTGTCCATTCACGACGGCTATGCGAGAAACAGTTCGAGTATGCAAAATATATCCGACAAGGATATGGACTGGTACGACAGCGCGCTTTCAAACGGATACGTCAACGTCGTGTTCGAGGGACATACGCACAGAACGTACACGCTCGTTGACCGCTACGGCGTAAAGCATATTCAGGCAGGCGGCTACAACGACGCAATCGCTCACGCGGACGTAACCGTGAATTATGCAAACGGCAAATCCTCGACTTCCGTCGACGTCGTGCGCAACGAGGTTTATTCTCTGTCCGCAAGCAACGACATAATCAAAAATCTCGTCGAAAAATACTCGGACGAAATAGGCGACCCCGACAAAGTGATAGGGCATATAAGCGACTACGCGAGTTACGATATGCTAAGACGTTATATGGCGAAAGCGTACTGGGCAAAGGGTCAACAAGTGTGGGGCAACGACTACGACATAGTGCTTGCAGGCGGCTATATCAACGTCAGGAATCCGGGTTATCTTGCCGCAGGCGACGTCACGATAAAGCAGATTCAAACTTTGTTCCCGTTCGACAACGAAATGCACCTTTGCAAAATCACGGGTTACAATTTGCTTAAACGCTATTTCCAAAACGATAGTTATATTTACGAGTACGGCTCGTACGGCGCGCAAGTCAAAGCGAAACTCGAAAGCGGCGAAGGACTCAACGACGTATACTATATCGTCACCGACTCGTACAACACCGACTATGCGCCCAACAAACTTGCTATGGTGGAAACGCTCGGCGATACGACCTATCCGAGAGATTGCCTTGCAGAGTACATCGCGGCAGGTTATCTTAACGATTAACGCAGAGCGGAACGGCAAATTCGCAAGACGTATATTAAGAATATAAAAACGACAAAATATCTATAAAATTACGAAAACGGCATTTTAAGTGCCGTTTTCGTTTGTTAAAATATCGATATTTGCAATTTTGATTAGTTTCGTTTGTATTCGTTATACAACTTTTCAAACGCGGGAAGAGAGCGTTTTATGACGTCGAGGCTCACGCAATAGGCGATACGGACGTAGCCTTTTGCGCCGAAATCGTCGCACGGAACGAGTAGCAATCCCGACTTTTTCGCAACGTCGGCAAAGGCGTTGGCGTCGTCTTCGAGTGCCTTGACGAGAAGATAAAACGCGCCGTCGGGGCGTACGCAAGTATAGCCGATTTTCGACAAAGAGTTATAAAGCAAGTCGCGATTCGTGCGGTAAAATTCGAGGTCGGGCAGAGCGTCCGCGCATTTTTCGACCACTCGTTGATAAGTGCTCGGGGCGCAAACGTAACCGAGCGCGCGACCTGCGCCGCATATTGCGAGATACAAATCTTTTGCGCCGCTCGCTTTCGGGTTTACCGCAATATAGCCTATGCGCTCGCCGGGAAGCGACAAACTCTTTGAATAACTGTAACACACGATTGTGTCGTCGTAAAAATTCATTATATACGGCACTTCGACATCGTAGGCAAGTTCGCGATACGGCTCGTCCGAGATTATGAAAATCGGGTGCGAGAAAAGCGCGCTTTTTTTGCTCAAAATCTCGGATATTTTTGCAACGGTTTCGGTAGAGTACACGACGCCGC
>URTQ01000089.1 GCA_900550855.1 uncultured Eubacteriales bacterium | reverse complement strand
TTCGATCCCGCTTATCTCCACCAAAACACCGTTGTAAACGGTGTTTTTTTTGATATGCGGGATCTCGCAATTCCATTGCGGCACAGCTTTGCTGTGCGAACCGCCACGCGCTGACCGCAAGTGAAGATATCGCAAGCGCGAAGCATTTGCGTATATCGAACGCAGAGGACATAGCAAACAAAAAAACACGAAGTGTTGCTTGCAGCGGCAAGCAGGCGCATATGCGCCGTTTGTTTGACGTAGACGCTTCGCTTTGAGAGTAAACTCTCTCGCTTCGCTATTACGGAAGCGTCTGCGAGGTACGCTTCCTACGACTCCCGCTTATCTCCACCAAATTTAGTAGTTTTTTCGCAAAAACCCTACTAAACAGTAGAGTTTTTGCATTATTATAGGATTTTGCATTTTGCGTGGAATTGCGCTTGTTTTAGTGGGTTTTATTATCAAAATATTATCGGGTATTATCAAGAGTATTATCAAAGAAATTCTACTTTCAACCTATCGTATTTATATGTGCTGTCGTCTTGTCACTTTTCGTTTATATTGCCGTTTTGTTTTCTCGTAACATCGTGCATACGGTGATACGAGAAAAAGAAAAACGAACTCTGTCGTGAAACAGAGTTCGTCGTTTGTTTTTTTGAGATTGACAGAGGTCAATGCTCGGCGTGGATGATTTCGGCAATAAATTATATTATGTCGAAAACGAAGTAGCCGTTTACGACCTTGCCGGTGGTGACAGGCATTCCGTCCTCGTATATGGTTATAACGCCGTCGTTTTCAACCCAGTCGAACACCGACAAGACGTTTTCGTCGATTTCGTTGCCGCCCTCGTCCAACTCGACCGAAATCAAATATATCTTGCCGTTGTCGTTGAGGGTGTATCTCATAATCATATTGCCGTTTTGATCGTCGTGAGCGCGGTATACGACGTTGCCTTCGACTGATATGTCGAGAGTGTCGTTTTCGCCGAAGTCGTATTTGATACCCATAAGGCGCACGCTCTTTCCGTCAAGCGAGAATATCGCCAAAGTTGTTCGTTGATAATAGCCTTCGCCGTCGTAGATGTCTGCCATCGAGAATCCGTTTTTGGTGTAAATCTTTGCGGTGCTGATACCTTCGAGCGTGTAAAGCGTATATTCTTCGAGGTTGTCTTCAAGCATTTCCGCTTTGAACTCGATTGCGGATTCGTCTTTGATTTGAACGAATAATTCGCGCGAGCCGTCAAAGTACACGAGTCTGTAAATGCCGAGTTCCTTGTTTACGAGCGTGTACGTTCCCCAACCCGAATACTGCATAGAGAAACATCCGTTTGCATACATAACGAAATCGCTGCCGTCGAGAGTATATGTCGCTTTTTCAACGCCCTCTACGTTCGGAATCAACGAAATCATAATGCACGATACGACGCCTTGATAGGAAACTTCGAGTTCGACCATACCCGGCTTCGAGAAATCTACGTCGGTGTTGGGCGCGACTATCATATCCTCGAAATAGAAATATTTGACCCAATTCGAATTACCGCAAACGTGCATACTGAGCGAGAGTTTTTTGCCTACGAGTTGTGCAAGCACTTCTTCCCTCGTACCGACGGTTATATCGTTGAGATTGTCGTATGCCGAGATGTAATACTGGACGTCGCTTTCGGTGTAAACGAGCAAGTAGACGTCTCTTTCCGCATTGTCGCACTTCACGATCGCGTCGTACGACTTATCGTTTTTGGCGGTTGCGAAATCGAACGCGTTTTGAGAATTTCTGTCGTAGAACATCGACTTGTCAAGCGCGGCGAAATACACGCCCTCTGCGGTGCGCAATTCGACGTAATATTTCGAGAGGTCGCCGTCTTTCATAAAGATGTGCTGACAATTTCCGTGAGAAAGGTTGGTTTTGTCCAAAACTCTCAACGACGTAACGGTGAAATCGGCAACCTTTCTCGGCGCAACGGTTATGGTTTTGGTTTTACCGTAGTATGTGATCTTCGCCTCAAACGTTCCGCCGTAGGTGTACGCGTTCGTTGCCGCCGCCTCGTCGTAGGAAATCATATTCTCGGTGACTTGAACGTAGGACATCGTATCGTTCTTTCTGAGCACTGCCAAATACAGATATTCGAGATTCGGCACGATATTTCCGTTGTCATCAACGTTCCAAAGATACGTCGTATTATTGTCGGACGCTACCGATATATCTTCGATTCTGCTGTCCGTCGGGTCGATTACGTCAATCGAAGCAGAACATACCTGACCTTCGTACACGATGTCTATCTCGTAATAACCTGCAACGGTGTTGTCGAATTTGCCGATTATCATATCGGGCGTGACCTTGACGCTTTTGCCGCGTCCGCAAACGTAGTTGACGTAGATATACAAGTCATCGCCGATATTGATGCTGCGCAACGAAAAATCGATATACGTAATGTCATACGGGTCGCGCACGGTTATGCTGATTTGTCCGACCAAACCGTCAATGCTTACGGTGAACGTTTGCTTGCCCAAAACGGACGAATCGAACGTGCCCTCGACGATTATATCGTCGGTGATTTCGATTTCTTCATAATTGCTGTCCGTGTAGTAAACGCCTATTCTTGCGGTTTGTCCGAGCATAACCCAAGAGTGAACGTAATCGTCGCTGAAACGATACGGTTTTGCGACGTTAACGAGCGTAACGTCTACGTCGTAAGTATTTTCGTTGAAAAGATATGCGAGCGTGAACGTAACTTCGCTCTTACCTGCCGCGGCAAAGTCGTAGTTTGCGTCGAATCCGCCGTCGTTGCTTACGCTTCCGTTTGCATAGACGACTTCGCCCGTTTCGCGCGTAAAGTTGCTGTCTATCACAAATTCGACGTCGTCAAGCGAAGTGCCGACTTTATAATATTTGTATTCGGGTGCGATTCCGTAAATCTTGTAAGGACGGAACGTGATATCGAGCGTGCCCGTATAGTTGTTGAACGAAACGTTGTACGTTTTCGTGACAGGCTCGGTTATGCCTTGCAAATCCGCAACGTCTTTTTCGAATTTTTCGTACTCGGCGGAACTCAAAACGTTAGCCGGTTGTCTGTCGCCCGTATATGTGAGGAATTTGACCCAAACAATCCAAGAATACTCGTCGTGATAGCCGACGTAGAAGTCGTATTTCATCGTGACGCTTTCAACGAATTCGTATCCTTCCGGTTCTTCCTCGAAACCGCAATCGTTGCAATGTCCGACTCTGAGATACTCGCCGTCCTTGACGTAGTACGAATATGTAAGTTCGTGAGCGAACGTTGTGTCGTATCCGCAATCCAAGCAAGTTGCGGTGTGTCCGTCTGACGTACAAGTATAAGCGAAGTTGTGACGATCGGCGTAGACGAATATATCGTCATATTCGATTTCGGTCATATCTTCGGTGAAATAACTGTTGCACGCCGCACAGTAATAGTACGACACGAGAACGTCGGGATCGTCGCACTTGCCTTGCGAGGCGGGTACGAGTTCGCCGAGTTCGTGTCTTGCGGGAATCACGAGATCCGCTTCTTCGACCTGTTGATAATCTTTGTCGAAAAATCCGCCGCAATGAGAACATTCGTAATAACCTTTCTTGCCTGCCGTATCGCAAGTGGGTAATACTTCGGAAACCCAGTTGTCGAAATTGTGTTCGGTTTCGGTTGCGGGAATATATATGGTGTCAACTTCGCGCTTACCCTCGTCAAACGTCTTGTGGCAAGCAGAGCATTCGTAGTGAGTGATCGTTCCGCGCTCTGTCGGCGTAGGCGCAGTGCCGCTTATGAGTTCACCGTAATCGTGTCCGAGTGCGTCAAGTTTCAAATCGTCGATTGACGCGACTTCGTTCTTGTCGGCATCGAAATATTCGTTACATCTATTGCAATAGTAGTGTTCTGCCGTGCCTTCGTCTTCGCAAGTCGGTTCGACTTTGTTGTAATGATCGTATCTATGGCCGCGTGCTTTTATAACCAAATCTTCCGCGGTAAGCGATTTATTGTAGTCTATCGTTGAAAACGCTTCGTTGCACGTCGGGCAGACGTAATGTCCCATAGTTCCGTCTTGGGTGCAAGTCGCAGATACTTCGACCACCCAACTGTCTTGCTTGTACTTGTGACCCGTTTTCTCTATAACGACGTTTTCGATTTCCTCGCCGCTTTCGTCAAAATGCTTGTCGCAAAGCGAGCAAGTAAAGTGAGCAACCGCGCCGTCTTTGGTGCAAGTTGCCTCGACTCTTGCAATAATCTCGTCCGTCGTATAGACATGCGCTATGGGTTGAACGATGATTTCCGCGATTTCCGAGTTGTTTTGGTCAAAATCCTTGTTGCATCTTTCGCAATGATAGTGACCTAATAGTCCTGTTTCGTTGCAAGTTGCCGCTATGCCCTCGACCCAGTCGCCGTAGACGTGACCCTTTGCTGGAATGACGAGGTTTGCGGTGTCCGTAACTTCGTTGCCGAACGAGTCGAGCGTTTTGCCGCAAGCGGCGCAACATCCGTAGGCTTGCATACCGCTCGTCGTGCAAGTCGCGCTGACTTCGGGAATGAGAGTGCAATCGTGGTGCGCGGGGATTTCGATGCTGTGGTACATATCCCCTTCTTCGTCGAAATGCTCGTGGCAATGCGAACAGGTTTTGTGCGCCAAAGTGCCGTTTGTCGTGCAAGTTGCAGGCACTTCGTCCACCCATTGTCCGAAGTCGTGTCCGAGACTCGAAATCGTTACGTCGTCGAGTTCGTTGCCGTCCTTATCGAAATACTTGTCACACTTTTTGCAATAATCGTATGCGACGTGACCGTCGTAGACGCAAGTTGCTTCGACGCACTCATATGATTTGAAATCGTGACCGTGCGCAATCGTCAAGTCGGAAACGACGTTGTAGTCTTTGTCGAAAACAAGCGAGCAATGACTGCACTCGTAGTGCGCCCTCATACCGTCCACTTCGCAAGTGGCAGGCACTTCGTCAATCCAAGCGTAAACGTGCTGCGTTGCAGGGATAATCAAAGTTTCAAGTTCGTTGCCGTCGAGGTCGAAGTGCAAACCGCAATCGAGGCAATCTTTGTGCGCCTTCGTGCCGTTTTCGGTTGCCGTTGCAGCAACTTCCGCTATATTCGCGCCGTAACGGTGACCTTTTGCGGAAATAACCAAATCGGAAAGCGCGTTTCCGTCTTTGTCGAAGTATTTGCGGCAAACCGCGCAACGATACGCGTCTTTTACGCCGTCGTCAACGCAAGTCGCTGCCCTTCCTTCGGCGAAGTTCAAAACGTGATTCTTCGCAATGGTCAAACTCGTAAGTTCGTTATTATTTGCATCGAAATCCTTGTTGCAGACCGAGCAGTGATAGTGACCTTTCACACCCTCTGCCGCGCAAGTCGCGGGAATTTCGTTAATCCATTCGCCGTAAGCGTGATTTGCCTTTGAAACGGTCAAATCTGAAAGTTCGTTCTTGTCGGCGTCAAAATTCTTGTGACATACCGAGCATTCGAAGTGTCCTTTCACGCCTTCCGCCTGGCAAGTTGCGGCGACTTCCGCCACCCACGTTCCGTAGGTATGGTCGGTCTTTGCAATCGTCAAATCGGCGATTTCGTGCTTGTCCGCGTCGAAATTCTTGTGACATACCGAACACTCGTAGTGACCTTTCACGCCTGCCGTCGTGCAAGTTGTGGCGACTTCCGCCACCCACTCGCCGTATGTATGCTCTGTCATTGCGATAGTCAGGTCGGCAAGTTCGTGTTTGTCCGCGTCGAACGTCTTGTGGCATACCGAACACTCGTAATGTCCCTTTTTGCCTGCTGTCGTGCAAGTTGCGGCGACTTCCGTCACCCACTCGCCGTAACTGTGTCCGAGCGCGGCAATGGTTTCTTGCTCGGTTTGGTCGCAACCGTTGCAAGCGCGCTCTTTAAGACCGTCACTTTCGCAAGTGGCTTCGCGCACAACCGCCCATTCGCCGTATTCGTGAACGTGCTCTTGCGGCTTTTTATTGCAACTTGCAAAAACGCAAACTGCAATTATGCACAAAACAGTGACCAAAAGTATGCTTTGCAATCTTTTTCTTGTCATTTTGGATACCTTTCCCCTAAAAAAGTTTTGTTTAGCATATCATATTATTTACTTAGTGTCAACCTTTTTGGTTGATAATGAATACTTCAATAGTGTTAGAGTGATTTTATAGTTTTTTAAAAA
>URTQ01000088.1 GCA_900550855.1 uncultured Eubacteriales bacterium | reverse complement strand
GTTATGCCACTCGTTCACGGGCGAAAAAATCCACACTCGCCCGTTCACTTGTACTGTCCGTCAAGCTCGACGCTCGCTTTTCTCGCCGCCTTGCGGCTCGCGTTCCGTCTGCGAACGAGAAAAGTCCGTGTTTGTGGGTAGTAAAACATCATACTTGAAATGCGCGCGGGAACGTGTTATAATACAATTTGCAAAAAAAATTCAAAGGTGACGCCGAAATGAAAAAACCTATTGTCGCGATAATGTATGACTTCGACAAAACGCTTATCACTCGCGATATGCAAGAGTATACGTTTATCCCAAGTCTCGGTATGCAACCCGACGATTTTTGGGCGGGTACGCAAACGCTCGCTTCCGAACAACAAATGGACAGCGTGCTTGCTTATATGTACGCAATGATGACTCGCGCCGAAGCAAACGGCAAGCCGCTCAAAAGAGAGGACCTCGTCGAGTGCGGACAACACGTCGTGTATTTGCCCGGCGTTGAGGGTTGGTTCGAGCGTATAAACGCATACGGAAAAGAGGCGGGCGTAGAGGTGGAACACTACGTTCTTTCGTCGGGTCTTAAAGAGATTATAGACGGAACGAGCATCGCAAAACACTTCAAAAAAATATTCGCAAGCGAGTTTTTGTACGGCGAGGACGGCAAAGCGATTTGGGCGAAAATGGCGGTCAACTACACCAACAAAACGCAGTTCGTATACCGTATAAACAAGGGCGTTTTGGACATCAGCAACAATGCCGACGTCAACGCTTCCACACCCGAAAGCGACAGACGAGTGTTTTTCAACAATATGATATATCTCGGCGACGGACTCACGGACGTGCCGTGTATGAAACTTGTCAAACTGTCGGGCGGACACTCGATTGCGCTATATCAAGACGGACAAAAAGAAAAGGTGCAACCGCTTCTTAAACACGAGAGAGTGGACTGGATTTTCCAAGCGGACTATCGCGAGGGACAACCGCTCGACGCCGCAATGAAGAACCTTATTTACAAACTCGGCGTTGACAACACGCTCATTACGCTTAGCAACGACCAAAAGAAAGAAATTAAAGAGTGACATCACTATACAATCGGTATATCCGCAAAATAAATTGACAGCCTAATTTTAGGGTGTTATAATCTAAACGAAAATTTTATAAAGACTGTGAAGGAAAGAGTAACTCGATTTTTCCGCACCCAGAGAGAGAAACGTTCGCTGTGAGTTTCTTTGCGAGGGTCGAGCGAAGACCATTCCGGAGTCGCGCGCCGAAACAGCAGTAAGCGTCGCCGCATACCTTGCGTCAAAGGATAAAACGAGTAAAAATCAAGGTGGAACCGAGCATTTATGCGCCCTTGCAAAAAGCGTAGCAGTACGTTTTTTCGAGGGCTTTTTTTGTTTGAAAGCCACCGAAATGTATGAAAATATATATGAAATTCAATCATAGAAGGAGCATTTTATGAAAGTTGTTTACAACAACGGTACTGTTGGCGAAATCACCGACAAGGCAGAGGAATTGCACGTTATCCGTCACACTGCCGCGCACATTATGGCGCAGGCAATCAAACGCCTTTTTCCAGAAGCAGACTTTGCGTACGGTCCTGCAAACGAAAAAGGATTCTATTATGACGTAGACCTCGGCGACACCAAACTCACCGACGACGACCTTGCTCGTATCGAAGCCGAAATGAAGAAAATCGTCAAAGAGAACTTGCCCATCAAGGCGTTTGCGCTTCCTCGCGAAGAAGCGGTTGCGCTTATGAAAGAAAGAGGGGAAAAGTACAAAGTCGAGCATATCGCAGACTTGCCCGAAGACGCGACCATCACGTTCTATCAACAGGGCGAATACATCGATATGTGCGTCGGTCCTCACCTCACATACACAAAAGCCCTCAAAGCGTTCAAGATTATGGGGCAATCGGGCGCATACTGGAAAAACGACAAAAACAACAAGATGCTCACCAGAGTCAAAGGCACTGCTTTTGCAACCCAACAGGAACTCGACGACTATCTCAAACTTCTCGAAGAAGCAGAAAAGCGCGACCATCGCCGCATAGGCAAGGAAATGAAGTTGTTTATGCTCTGCGACGAAGCGCCGGGATTCCCGTTCTTCCTTCCCAACGGTATGGCAATCAAGAACTCGCTCATCGATTACTGGCGCGAAATTCACACTCGCGACCACTACGTCGAAGTGTCCACGCCTATGATTATGAACCGTCATCTTTGGGAAACGAGCGGTCACTGGGATCACTATAAAGACAATATGTATTCCACGATTATCGACGACGAAACGTATTGCGTAAAACCGATGAACTGCCCGGGCGGCGTTATGGTTTACAAGAGCGAACCGCACAGTTATCGCGATTTGCCTTTGCGCGTGGGCGAACTCGGACTCGTTCACCGTCACGAACTCAAAGGCGCGCTTCACGGACTTTTTAGAGTCAGATGCTTCACGCAAGACGACGCGCACATCTTTATGAGAAGGGAACAAATCACCGACGAAATTATCGGCGTCGTTCACCTCATCAACGAAGTGTACAGCAAGTTCGGATTCAAATACTTCGTGGAACTTTCCACTCGTCCCGAAAACAGTATGGGAAGCGACGAGGACTGGGAAGCGGCAACCAACGGACTTATCACCGCGCTTGAAAAAATAGGACTTCCGTACATCGTCAACGAAGGCGACGGCGCGTTCTACGGACCGAAAATCGACTTCCACCTCGAAGACACTCTCGGAAGAACATGGCAATGCGGAACTATCCAACTCGACTTCCAAATGCCGCTCAACTTCGGACTCGAATACGTCGACGAAAACGGCGAAAGACAAAGACCCATTATGGTGCACCGCGTCGTTTACGGCTCAATCGAAAGATTTATCGGCATACTCACCGAGCATTTTGCAGGCAAGTTCCCGACTTGGCTCGCGCCTATTCAAGTCAAAGTGTTGCCCGTGTCCGAAAAGCACGACGAATACGCAAGAAAAGTGTACGAGGCGTTGCGCGCGGCGAAGATTCGCACCGAATACGACGACCGCAACGAGAAAATAGGCTACAAGATAAGAGAAGCGCAAGTCGTGGACAGAGTGCCGTATATGCTCGTCATCGGTCAACAGGAATCGGACAACGGTACGGTCGCGGTGCGTTTCAGAGATACCGCGGAAACCAAAACCATGTCGCTTGACGAGTTCGTAAACTTCGTGAGCGAGGAAATCCGCACGAGAAAGTAATCTCGAAAGCAAACCGACAAAAATCCGTCTTAAAGGCGCAACAATCTCGGCTTACGACCGAGAAGAGCGCGATTAACGCGCAAAAACGACTCGTTTCGTTTGAAAAAGCAACGAAAAACCGCAGAATCCCTGCGGTTTTTTTGTATTTCGGGTTGTTATGCGCCCGCGCGTATGATAGAATTGTTTTTGTAAAATCCTTTTTCGAGGTGCAACGTGAAAAAAGAAAAAACCAAAACCACTACGCCCGAACCCATAGCGGAAGCGGACAGAGTGCCTCTCAAAGAGAAACTCGCCTACGGCATCGGCGGTCTTATGGACGGCGGCGGCGTGAGTATGATGTCTTGCGTTATGCTCGCCTATATGACCAAAAACGGCATTGCTATGACCGTTGCTTCCACGATTATGATGATCGCAAAGTTCTGGGACGCAATCACCGACCCGTTTATGGGCTTCATTTCCGACAATACGCGCGGCAAGTGGGGAAGAAGAAAACCCTATATGTTCTTCGGCGGAATATCCTTGTTTTTGTGCATATTCCTCGTGTTCCTGCCCGTGAGAGAATGGGGCGTGAGCGTGGGCGGATTCACGGCGTACATAATTATTATGTATCTGCTGTGGAACACTTGCTCGACGGTTACGCAAGTGCCGTACTGCTCTATGGCAAGCGACATTACGCCTTCGTTCAGAGAGCGTAACAACGCAAACACCGTCAAACTTATCTTCACGGCTATCGCTTCGGGACTCGGCTACGTTTTGCCGCTCGTGTTTATCGAGGCTCTCACCAACCCCGACGGAACGGGATTCCTGTTCGTTCCGCAACTCGATTCGACGCAATTCTGGCTCTGTATGAGTTTGGTGTTCGGCACGCTGTTCGGCGGCGGACTGGTTATCTGCGGAATATTCGTCAAAGAACGTATCAAACCCAAGACCCCGAAAAAGCATTTCAACCTCAAACAATTCGCAAACAGTTACGCAGTTCCGTATAAGAATCGCTCTTATCGCTGGCACATCGTGATGTACGTCACGGCGTTTATCTGTATGGATATCATTTCCGCACTCGCGGTCTACTACGCAACGGACGTATGGCACGGCTACGAATTGTTCGGAATGAAAATGTCCTCGTTGTTTATCATTGCGCCTATGATGGTGGCGGCGGTCGTTATGTTCCCGCTCGCTCGCGTTATGATGGACAAAAAGAGCAAACAATTCGCGTTCCGTATGGGACTTCCGTTCTACATAGCAGGCGGCATTATGCTTGCGGCAATGGATCCGAGTTGGGCACCGCCCGTACTCGTCCCCATCGTCGCGCTCATTATGGGTCTCGGCTTCGGCGGCGCGCAAATGATGCCGTGGATTATCTTCCCCGACACGGTGGACGTTGCGGAAATGGCAACGGGTCAACGCCCGACGGGAACGTACAGCGGTATGATGACGCTCGCAAGAAAGGTGGGCGGCGGACTCGGCGTGGGTATGGTCGGTTGGGTTATCGGCGCGCTCGGATACGTTTCCAACACCTCGAACGACCCCGCAGACTACGTTGCGCAATCGGATACGGTTTTGCTCACCGTTCGCTTGACGCTCGGCATCTCGGTTGCGGTGTTTATCACGATTGCTCTTATCGCTTCGTTCAGATATAAGATTACAAGCGCGAAACTTACGAGAATCCGCTACTTTATCGAAGCGAGAAAGTCGGGCAAGACTCTCACCGACGAAGAAAGCGCGGAAAGAGAAGCGCTCATTGCCGAACTTTACGGCAAGGTCGACCCCGAGGACGTTATAGATCCGTCCGTCAAACTCGACGAAGAAGGAAATATCGTCGAAGATGTCGAAACCGACGTTGCAGAAGGCGTGGAAGGTTCTCTCGAACAAATCGCCGAAACCGACGAGGAAATCGCACAAACCGACGTTGATACAACCGAAAACGAAGATAAAACGTCGATTGACGACGTAGAGGGCTAAAATGAACGGACGTTTCGAAAAGCGCGACGGCAGAGAAGTTATCGTAAAAGAGAAAGGCAAGCCTTTCAGAATTTTGCAACTTACCGATATTCACATCGGCGGTTCTTTGGGTACTCGCAAGAAAGACAAACTCGCTCTTGCGGCGGTCGAAAAGATAGTCAAAAACGCAAACGCGGACTTCGTTGCGGTCACGGGGGATATGGTGTATCCTATGCCTTTGCTCAATCAAGGCACGAGCAACAACCTCAAATCCACAAAGATGTTCGCTTCCGTTATGGAAAAACTCGGCGTGGACTGGACGATAGTTTTCGGCAACCACGACAGCGAGGTTTGGGCAAAGCTTAACAAAGAGCAACTCGGCGATTTATATGCCTCTCAACCGCATTGCCACTTTCAAAAGGGCGACCCAAATATATTCGGCGTCGGCAACTATTGCATACCCCTTCTCAACGAGGACGGCTCGCTAAACACCGCTCTTATGTTCGTCGACAGCAACGCCTATTTGACGTGGAACTTTTTCAGCGGTTTCGACGTCATTCACGACGACCAAATCGAGTGGTACAAAAAGGAAATTAAAGCCCTTTCGAAAGACGGCGAGGTCGCAAAGTCGCTTGCGTTCTTCCACATTCCGCCCAAAGAGTTTAAGGAAGGGTGGGAAAAGTGTTACAGAGGCTCGGACGAGGCGACCTATCATTGCGGATTCGTGCAGGAAAAGGACAACTATTTCGGCTACCCCAAAACCAAAGAGGGCAAGTTCTTCGGCGAAATGGTCAAACTCGGCAGTTGCAAGGGTATGTTTATGGGACACGACCACCTCAACACGCTGTCTATGACCTACAAGGGCATTCGTCTGACTTACGGAATGAGCATAGACTACAACGCGTACAAGGGCATAGCCAAACGCAATACGCAAAGGGGCGGAACGCTCATCGACGTCTACGACGACGGCTCGTTCGACGTGACGCTTTTGCCGCTTTCCGATTGCAAGTGAAAATGCAAAACAATACGAAATTAATATCGATTGATGAAACGTTTGCGCCTCGCTTTTGCGAGGCGTTATCTCTTTATATTGCCAAAAATGCAAATATAGCGTATAATTATGGCATAAATTACAAAGGAGGCACAGTTATGCGCCCTTATGCGATCGGACTTGACATTGGAATAACCTCTGTCGGCTGGGCAACGGTGGCCCTTGATGCCGATGAAAACCCGTGTGGGATAATAGATCTGGGCGCCAGAATTTTTGATGCTGCCGAACAACCTAAAACCGGGGAATCACTTGCTGCCCCAAGAAGAGAGGCTCGCAGCGCAAGAAGACGCCTGCGCCGCCCCCGG
>URTQ01000087.1 GCA_900550855.1 uncultured Eubacteriales bacterium | reverse complement strand
GGCTTTTTATGCGTGTGGCGGGAAAAAAAATATTTTTTTTCAACCTAAAAAACCCAAAAAACAAAAAAAAATCCCGCCAAACCAATAAGTTTAACGGCGCAATTTTTGTCGTCAGAATTTTACGGCGTCGAAGTTGTCTTTGAGGGATTGAGTCGGATTCAACGCTTCGTCGACGGAAAACGCGGCAGTCGATTTGGTCTTCTTTTTCGACTCGGCGTCTTTGAGCAAAGTTTTCAAATCTTCGGAATTTTTTGAATCTTGAACTGGCGAGTTCTGGATTGCGAGTTGCTGATTCGTGAGCCGCTGTGCTTCCTTGCGGAAATGCTCTTCCATAACGTCTTTCGTGGCGTTGTTGTTGAGCGAAAAATCCTGCGCCAAAAACTTTTTGAGTTCAATCTCGACGGACACGGCAACGCTTTCGACGTTGAGCGCGTCTTTATCGAAATGATACCTTTCTTTCATCTGCTCGTACGCGCCGAGCCACTTTGCGCGGAAAAGGCGCAATCTTTCGAGTTCTTGCCTATATCTCGCTTTCACGTCCTCTGTCAGTCGATTTGCGTTTTCGGTGGCGTTGACGAGGGCGAGTTTGATTTGTTCCTCTCTGCCCCTGAGCACTTCGATTTGTAATTTGAGAGATTCGTTTTCTTGTTTGAGTTCGTTCACTCTGTCCCTTTGACCGAGTTGAATCTCGTCTGCCTTTGCCTGTTCCAAAGCGATGTAGCCGTCGACGGCGTCGCGGTCATAACCTTTTCTCGATAAGGGGAATCTCGTTGCGTTTTTCTTTTTCATAATATCCTCGAAAAGACGGTTTTTTTCTATGAAAAAGATACCAAAAATCGCACTGCATCGGCGAATAATGTTTTGCCGAAAAATGTCGATTTATCTGCAAAAACGATGTTTTATGTCTTACATACGAGCATATAAAGCGTTAGTTTTGCAAAAACGAGCAGTTTGACGCGTAAAATTTTAATTGATTGTTTACTCTAAAAAATCATCGAGTTTTATGAAAAAAACGAAGGCAAATTTATGCAAAAAACGAAAGCGAGTTTATATTAAAAGCGAAGGCGGTTTTGCCTTCGCTTTTTCAAAATTGCGTCTTGCGTTTTTCTAAAATCCGCAACGCGAATTTGTCGATTTTATGCGGTTGAGATTGTCCTCAATCAATGTTCGCTGTTGAGAAGTTTCTGCTTCAAATCCCAAAGTTTTTGCGAGAGGTCTACCTTGTATTCCTGCGTGTTGACGACGCGCCTGTACTCGGGGAAGAAAGAGGCAATCGACTTGTCTTCCCTATCGCAAATCTCTTTGAGCGTGGGCATATCGTACACGAGTTTTCCGTCCTTGAAAATTTGCACCATAAGTTCTTTGAGTTCGTAATCGGTGAACGTGGTCTTTTTCCAAGTCTGTTCGGGGTGGAAAATCGTGAGCGGTTTCGAGGTGTCGAAAGTTTCATCTTCGAGGCAAATCAAGTCCGCTTGCGCCATACCGTCCTTAAATATACGCACAATCTTTTTTACCCCCGGATGCGTGGTCTTTTCGTGGCGGTTGGACACTTTGATTTTGGGCACGAGGTTGCCGTCTTCTTCGAGAGCGCAGAGTTTGTACACGCCGCCGAGAGAAGCGTTGTTGTAACTCGTGATAAGTTTCGTACCGATGCCGTAGACGTCGATTTTGGCGTCTTGCGAATTGAGTGCCAAGAGTATGTCTTCGTCGAGGTCGTTGGTTGCGAATATGAGGCAGTCCTCGTGTCCCGCTTCGTCGAGCATAACTCTCGCTTTGCGGCTCAGATACGCCAAGTCGCCACTGTCGAGGCGGATTCCGACGGGCTTGTGTCCTTGCGCTTTGAGTTTGTCGAAAACCTTGATTGCGTTGGGAACGCCGCTTTTGAGCGTGTCGTATGTGTCCACCAAAAGCAAGCAGTTGTCGGGATAAATTTCGGCATACTTTTCAAACGCTTCGAGTTCGGTGTCGAAAGACATAACCCAACTGTGCGAGTGCGTACCCGTGACGGGGATTCCGAAAAGTTTGCCCGCGACGACGTTGGACGTGGTTCTGCAACCGCCTATGCAAGCGGCGCGTGCGCCGTAAATGCCCGCGTCCGGACCTTGCGCCCTGCGAAGTCCGAACTCGCTGATTTTGTTTTTCGTACACTCTTTCAAACGCGCGGCTTTGGTTGCGATGAGCGTTTGGTGATTTACGAACGTAAGAAGCGCGGTTTCCACGAGTTGCGCTTGCCAAAGTGGCGCGGACACCGTGAGAATAGGCTCGTAGGGAAACACCATAGTGCCTTCGGGTACGGCTTTGATGTCGCCCGTAAATTCGAACGTTTCGAGCGCTTTCAAAAAGTCCTCGTCGAAGATTTCGAGCGAGCGCAGATACGCGATGTCGCTGTCGTCGAAATGAAGATTGAGAATATAGTCTATCGCTTGTTCGAGTCCTGCCGCGATTGCGTAGGAATATCCGCCGCTTCCGCGATAGAAGATGTCGAACACCGCCCTTCTTTCGTCGAGTTTGCAACGGCGATAGCCGTTCATCATCGTCAGTTGATAAAGGTCGGTCAACAGCGTGAGATTGTTGGTTTTGATTCTTTCGGTTGTGTAATCGATGTTTGTCATTTTGCACCTATTTCGCAATAAATCACAAGGCGTAAACGTCTTGCTTTTTCATAGCGTTGAATCTGCGTTTATAGTCTTTGGGAACGTGATAATAATCGACGTTCTCGAAATCAACGGGGATATAATCGGGTTCGCTCTTTCTGACGTATCCGATTTTGAGAAGCAATTCGGCAAAGAATTTCTTTGCTTTGTCCGAAGATTTTTGGCTGTCGGTTGCGACGTCCTCAAAGAGTTTGCCCACAAACTTATAGTTTTTTACTTCGTATTCGGTGAGTATCGCGCCGTTTATACCCTTTTGCGCGCTCTTTCTCACGTCGAGATACGCAAGGCGCGAGGTGCGAGCGAGTATGTACAAAACGCCTATGACGAGCGAGAGTATCGCAACGATGAGGCACGCGGTTTTAGTTACGGGAACGGCGTCCATGCGCAAATATTCGAGCCAGAATCTTCCTATGCAGTACCAGAACAGATAGAAAATCATCAAGATTCCGGGGTATTTCTTTTGATAATCTTTCTTCCACATAAGCATGCAGAAAATCGCGCCGATAGTGTTCCAAACGCCCTCGTAGAAGAATGTTGCGCAGAACCAGTTTCCGCCGCCGCCCGCTTGGATATGCGAATAAACTACGCTCTTGAACGCGTCCTCAACGCCGCTCGGGTCGGTGATGTACACGCCGAACGGGAAGAATTGCAACGCTTCGTTCGTAATAGGCAAGCCGAATGCTTCCTGATTTACGAAGTTGCCCCATCTGCCAACGATTTGACCTATGAGTACGGGAACGACCACAAGGTCTACGACATTCAAAAAGTTGGTTTCTTTTTTGTGGTGAAGCGAGAAGAACACCGCGCCCAAAAGACCGCCCACGAGACCGCCGATTATGGTTATGCCACCTTCCCAAATCGCAATGATATGCACAAATTTATCCCAACCTTCGCGGCCGTTGTTTCCGAAATATTCGTCCGCGCGCGGAATGACGTACAAAAGTCTTGCAAAGACGATTGCAAGCGGAATGAGCCACAAAAACAGTTCCACCGCGTCGTCCGACGATATGCCGATTTTCTTTGCTTGCCAACAGGCGTACACAAGACCGAGAAGCATACCTAACACGATGAGCAGTCCGTACCACTGCACCGTGAGTCCGCCTATTTGAAATGCAACTCTCGGGTCTTGTGCCGTCGATAAAAGGAAATTAATCATATTTTATTCCCCTATATTGAGTTTGGTTGCGCCGCTTTGACGGATTGCGAGTTTGAAGACGTTTTCGTCGCCGAACATAACGTCGAGCGCGCCCTCTACGCCGCTCGCTTTCTTGTCTGCGAACACCAAAATAGTGCCTGCAAAGCCGCCGCCGTGCACGCGCGAAGCGACTACGCCCTCGATTTTAACCACTCTGTCGAGCGCGTTTTCAAGGTTGTGATTCTTGCCCGCGGGCGAGTAGGTGTTTTGAAGTTTGTATCTCGAACTCAATCCCGACTCGTTCACGATGTCGAGGAAGGCTTGCTCGTCCTTCGAGTCTATCGCTTTTACGGCGTTTTCCACTCTCTCGTTTTCCTCGAAGAAGTGTTCTGCGCGAAGGTACGCCCTCTCGCTCACCTTTCCCACGATGTTTTGCTTGTCGCGATTCCACTTTTCCGGCGAAATCTCGTGCAAGAGTTTTGCGCCGAAGCAAGCGGCGACTTCTTTCATCTCGTGCGGTATTGCGGCGTAGTCGTCCGTGAGGTCGCTATGGTCGCCGCCCGTCGCGATGACGTAAATGTCGAGATTGTCGAACGCCCAGTGCGCTTTTTCGATGACGGGATTATCGAAGTCGGCAAAATCGATGAGATTCACGCCGCCGAGTGCGATTGCGCTTTGGTCCATAAGTCCGCACGGCTTGCCGAAGAACGTGTTTTCGGCATACTGCGAGGCTTTTGCCTTGAACACCGCGCTCAACTTCGAATCGTTGTACATAACGTTGAGAATTTCCGCTATCGCAAGTTCGAAGGAACTCGACGACGAAACGCCTGCGCCCTTGGGTACGGAAGACGTCATACACGCGCTGAAACCGCCCACGTTTTTGTCAGAGCGTTTGAAGTAGTCCACCACGCCCTTGATAAGAGCGGTCGAAGTGCCTATTTCGCTCACGGAAAAATCGGGTTTGGACACGTCCACTCGAAGCATAGGATAGCCTTTGGATTTGACCTCGATTATGCCGTCGCTTCTTGTCGATACGCTTGCGAGCGTGTCGACGTTTATGGCGGCGCAAAGCACCTTGCCACCGTTGTGATCGGTGTGATTGCCAACGATTTCGATACGACCCGGCGACGAGTAAAACTCGACGTCGGAAGTGTTAAAAACGTCTTTGTGCATTTTGAAAAGTTCTTCGAATCTGTCCGTCTGTTCGCTGCGGCAAACGCCGTAAACGTCGTTGCAGACGGCGCAAAGTTTCTCGTTGTCGATATTGTCAAACGTCATAGTCTTTTCCTTTGATAGCATATTATGCTATATTGTAGCACACAACGCTCGTCAATGCAAGGCAAATAAAGATTTGTTCGGCGGCAATATCTTTGCAAAAAAATCTCGCTTCGCAACCCTTTTCGACTTGCACTGACAAAAAGCGTATGGTATAATGTGTTCAATCATCATTTTTGAAGTATTTTCGGAGGTTTTATGCCAAGGATTTCTTTTGAAGAAATTGCAAAACAGAACGTTGCAAGGCTTTTGGATTATGCCCAAAACAAACTGTATTTGAGTGATTTGGACGCAATATACGCCCAAAATCAACTGCTCGACGCACTCGGACTCACCGAGCCTTGCGAGGATGCCAAACTCGGCTCGTACGATATATACGACGTTATGAGCGCGCTTTCGGATTTTGCCGTGCGCAAAAAGATTATCGACGAGAACGCAAAATCGAATTTCGAAACCAAACTTATGGGCTACGTTATGCCCTCGCCCTCGAAAACGGTCGAAATGTTCGACGACGAAGCAAGTTACGAAGGCGTGGAAAAAGCCTGCGACTTCCTTTGCAAACTCGGCTTCGACAGTTTGTACCTAAGAGGCAAGGACTACGAAAAGAATATAGTGTGGCAACACGAAGGAAAACGCGGTGACATCACCGTCACCGTCAACCTTTCAAAACCCGAAAAAACGCCCGAACAGGTTCGCCTCGCAAAAGAAGCGAAAACGGGTTATCCCAAGTGCGTGCTTTGCGAAGATATGCTCGGATTCGTCGGCAACGCGGCAATGCCCGCGCGCCAAAATATCCGCATAATTCCCTTCGAACTCGACGGCGAAAACTGGTTTATGCAATTCTCGCCGTACAGATATTTCGAGCAACACGTCATTGCGGTTTGCAAACAACATCGCCCTATGTGCGTAAGCGATTCGACTTTTGCCAGAATGGCGGATTTCGTGGATATGTTCCCCCACTATTTCATAGGCTCGAACGCCGCGCTTCCCATCGTCGGCGGCTCGATACTCGCCCACGACCACTATCAAGGCGGCAAAAAAGTGCTTCCCGTGTTCTCTCGCCCCTCTCGCAACTACTTTAAGGTTGCAGGCTATGCGGACGTCAACGTTTCAATCGTGGACTGGTACAACTCTATCGTGAGAATAGAAAGCAAAAACAGAATGCAAGCCCTCGAAGTCGCAAACAAATTCAGACGCGCGTGGGACGTTTACACAAACGAAAAAATCAACGTCGTTTGCGCAACCGAAAAGGACGGCGAAAAAGTCCAACACAACGCAATCACCCCCATACTTTCCATAAATTCGGACGGCGAATATCAATTCAATCTCATACTTCGCAACAACCGCACGGACGATGCGCACCCCTTCGGAATCTTCCATCCGAGAAAGGAATTGCACAACATCAAACAAGAGTCAATCGGAATAATCGAAGTTATGGGCTTGTTCATTTTGCCGGGCAGACTTGCAGGCGAAATGGCACAAATCCGCGACATACTCACGGGCAAAACGCCGCTCGATTTCAAGTCTTTGGCAGAGGAAACGCATCCTCTTCACAAGCATTTGGGTATGATAACTCAACTCGTCGTGGACAACGGCACGAACTGCCAAGAAGAAGTTGCCGAAAACGCCGTGACCGACTACATCAACGACGTATGCGAGCAAATTCTCGAAACCACCGCCGTGTTAAAAAACGAC
>URTQ01000086.1 GCA_900550855.1 uncultured Eubacteriales bacterium | reverse complement strand
TTTTTGTAAATTTTTTTATATTTTTTTGATTTTTTTACAAAATTCTTAACAAAAGTGCAAAATAAAATTCATTACAAATGCAAGATTTGTAAATATTTTTGTAAAATATGCGACAAAACAGTGCGAAAATACGGCTTGCCGATTGACGTTAGAATGCCGATTTTTGCAAAAGCGGTATTCTAAACGGGTATTTTGTTTTCGGCTTTTCAAATGCTTAAAATATCATTAAAATTTCGTGATTCTAATGCGGTTAAATGCGATGAGATAATAATTTCTTTGCTTTTTTCGAATAAAAAGAAAAACTCGCTTGCAAAAAGCAAGCGAGCAAAAAAATCAAATTATTTTCTTTTTATCGCAAAGCGACTATCAAAACGGCAACGTCGGCAGGCGATACGCCGGATATGCGCGAGGCTTGACCGAGGTTGAGGGGGCGTATTTCGGACAATTTTTGTCTTGCCTCGATACGCAACGCTTTTATGGATTCGTAATCGAAATCTTTGGGGATAAGTTTGTTTTCGAGTCGCTTTTGTTCACTCACGGCGGCTTGCTCTTTTTTGAGATAGCCCTCGTATTTCAACTCTACGACCGCCGCCGACAACGCTTCGTCGTCGCACGGGAAATCAATAAACTGTCTTACGTCCGCATAAGATACGGCGGGTCGTCTGCAAATCTCGCCGAGCGTGGGTGTTTTTTGCGGCGTTTCCTCGCCGAGAGTCGCAAAGAGCGCGTCGACCTTATCTCTCGGCATAGTCTTTTGCGACATCGCAATCACGTTTTGTATCATCTCTTTCTTTTCGAGATAGCGAGCGTAGCGTTTGTAGTCCACAAGTCCTATTTCTCTGCCTATGGGCGTAAGGCGCATATCCGCGTTGTCTTGGCGAAGCATAATTCTATGTTCGGCGCGCGCGGTCATCATACGATACGGTTCGTTCGTGCCTTTGGTCACGAGGTCGTCGATAAGCACGCCTATATACGCCTCGTCGCGACCGAGAACGAGCGGTTCTTTTCCGTCGACCTTGCGCGCGGCGTTTATTCCGGCAATAAGTCCTTGCGCCGCCGCTTCTTCGTATCCGCTGCTTCCGTTCATCTGCCCTGCCGAGAACAATCCTTCAACGGCTTTGTTTTCAAGGGACGGATACATTCCGAGCGGGTCGAGGCAATCGTATTCGATTGCATATCCGTATTTTGCGAATCTACAATTTTCAAGACCCGGCAAGGTGCGGTACATCTGCTCTTGCACGTCGTGCGGCAAAGACGTTGACATACCCTGTATATACATTTCCTCGCTGTTTGCGCCTTCGGGTTCGACGAAAATCTGGTGGCGTTCCTTGTCCTTGAAGCGCATAACTTTGGTTTCGATGGACGGACAATAGCGAGGGCCTACGGACAAAATCGTGCCGTTGTAAAGCGGACTTCTATCTATATTGTCGAGTATGATTTTGTGCGTTTGCGCGTTGGTGTAAGTGAGATAACAAGGCTCTTCGACAAAGGTCGAGTGCGGCGACATAAAGGAAAATCTGTCGCTGTCGTCGCCGAGTTGAATTTCCATTTTGGAAAAGTCTATGCTGTCGCGATATATTCTCGCAGGCGTTCCCGTCTTGAATCTGCGCATAGGCACGCCGAGTTTCACAAGGCTGTCGGTGAGACTATTTGCCGCGCGGAATCCGCTCGGGCCGCTCTTTTTGACGTAATCGCCTATGATTATCGCGCCGTTGAGATACACGCCCGTTGCAAGCACGACGGCTTTGCATTCGTACTTTTCGCCGTCCGTCGTGACAACACCCTCGACTTTGCCGTCTTTGCAAACGACCTCGCTCGCCTCTTTGTCGAGAACGGTGAGATTGTCGGTGTTTTTCACCACGTCGAGCATAATCTCGTGATACAGAGCCTTGTCCTCTTGTCCGCGAAGGGAAAACACGGCAGGACCTTTTGCCGAATTGAGCGTTTTGATTTGCAAAAGCGCTTTGTCCGCCGAAAGCCCCATTTGCCCGCCGAGCGCGTCCACCTCTTTGACGAGATGCCCCTTTGCCGTGCCGCCGATTGCGGGGTTGCAAGGCATATAAGAAACCGTGCCGTAATCGAGGCACAACATCAGCGTTTTTTTATTGAGTCTTGCGCTTGCAAGCGCGGCTTCCACGCCTGCGTGTCCGCCGCCTATGACGATAACGTCAAACTTTTCCATATCGTACTGTCCGTATTAATGCCGAATCTTTTGCGTTTATATCGCTTATGCGTTTATATCGTTTATATAAATCGTATATATAACTTTATATTGTTTATATGTTGCTTTCTGTTTTGTCGTTGGTTTGTCGTTTTGCGTTTTCGCATTACTTTCCGACGCAGAATCTTGAAAAGATGCTGTTCACGACGTCTTGCGTTGCGGTCTTGCCCGTTATCTCGCCGAGCGCGTCGTACGCCCTTCTCAAATCGATAAGCGTACAGTCGATTGTATCGTCAAGTGACGAAATCGCACATTCAAGTGCCGTTTTCGCTTCGTAAAGTGCCGAAACGTGTCTTTCGGACGTGATTATCTCACCGTCGCCCACCTTGCTTTGCTTGTACAAAGCGGCTATTGCGTGCACCAACTCATCCACGCCCTCGCCCGTCTTTGCGCTTATCTTAAACTCGTTCTTGCCGCACTTTTTGTCGAAGTGCGAAACGTCGCATTTGTTGTAAACTTCAAACACGGTCTTGCCCGAGAAATCCCATTCCTTGTCGTCGGGGGCGGTTGTGTCCACGACGTGCAATATCACGTCCGCACCCTCAAACGCGCGTTTTGCTCGCTCGATTCCCTTTGCCTCGACGACGTCGTCGCTCTCGCGTATACCTGCCGTGTCGACAAGATTTATCTTCACGCCGTCGCACTCGAAACTGTCCTCGACCGTGTCGCGAGTCGTTCCCGCAACATCGGTTACGATTGCTCTGTCTTCTTTAAGCAGCGCGTTCATAAGCGAGGACTTGCCTGCGTTGGTGTTGCCCGCAAGCGCAACGTTTATGCCGTGTTTTGCAATACGTCCGCTCTTTGCGGTGGATATAAGTTTGTTTACGTCGTCGAGAATTTCGTTCACCGAATCGGGCAAAGACGGCAAAACCTCGTCTTCCATTTCGTCGGGATAATCGAGGGTCGCTTCGAGCGTTGCGATAAGCACGCCGAGTTTTTCGAGGATTGCGTCGATACACTTGGACACGTTGCCCTGCATAAGTCTGTACGCCGCCTTTACGCCAGCCACGCTCTCTGCGTTTATCATATCGATTACGCCTTCCGCGTCGGCAAGCGAGAGCCTTCCGTTGAGGAAAGCGCGCTTTGTGAACTCGCCGTTTTTCGCCATAACCGCGCCGCCGCGCAACAGTGCGTCGAGTGCGCCTTGCATTATGCGAACGCCGCCGTGCAAATAAAACTCAACGGTATCTTCGCCCGTGTACGAGCGTCCTTTGGGGAAATAAACGGCGTATCCCTTGTCGCAAAACTCGCCCGCGTCGAACACGCCGTAATTCATATAAAACGGCATCCATACTTGGCGAAGTCCTCTTTCTTGCTCTACGTCGATTTTGTTTTGCTCGTCGGCGCAAGCGGAAGCAACGCCTTTCGAGGCGTTTTTGCGTGAAAAAGAGAAAATGGCATCGGCGATGCGAAGCGCGTCCTCGCCGGACACGCGCACTATGCCGATACCACCTGCACCTATCGGTGATGAAATTGCCGCTATCGTACTCATTATTTTCTTCCTTTCGGAATGATTGTCAGAATTTCTTTTTGCCGCCGAAACTCTTGAATTTGGGCGGACCGGATTGCGCGACGGGTTTTACGAAATCGTCTTGCTCGGTGAAATATCCGCGATATACTCTGCCGTCCGGCGCTTCGGGTTCTTCCTCTCTGGGCTTACGCTCGCGAGTATCCTTTCTGTTTCTCGTATCTCTGCGGTCGCCTTTGCGGGAATCCTTGCGATCTCTCTTGCCGTCTTTTCTCGGCTCTCTCTCGCCGTTCTTGATGGGGCGTTGGTCTTTGAGTTCCACACCCTTCGGAATGATGACGATGTAGCGATTTGGTTCTTCGCCCTCGCTTTCGGTGTCAGCGATGTCGCTGTCCGCAAGCGCGCTGTGGATGATTCGTCTTTCAAACGGATTCATAGGTTCGAGAGCGATTTTTCTTTGCAAACGCACTGCCTTTTGCGCAAGTTTGAGAGCGAGCGCGGAAAGGGTTTCCTTGCGTTTTTCGCGGTAGTTTTCGCAATCGACGACGACTTTTTTGAAGTCGCATTTTTGCTCGTTGAGGAAGGTGAGCGCAAGATACTGGAACGCGTCGAGCGCTTCGCCTCTGTATCCGATTGCGACGCCGCTGTCGTCGCCTGCAATCGTGATGTAAAGCGTGCCGTTTTTATCTTCTACGCTCGCACGGGATACGAGCCCCATACGAGAGAGCGTACCGTTGAAAAATTCCGCCATTTTGTCGGCGATTGAATCCTTGACGGTGACTCTGACTTTCGCTTTGGAAAAGAGTCCGCCCTTCGAGATGACTTCAACGTCAACTTTGTCTTTTGATACACCGAGTTCCACCAACGCCTTCTCGACTGCGAGATCGACGGACGAAGCCTGTGTTTCTATCGATTTTTCCATTTTATCTCCTATCTTTTTGCAACTCCGCTCGCGCCTTCTCTGCTCTTATCGACGAGTTTTGCGATAAGATTGAAGGTGAGTTGGAACAGAATCGCGCATAACGAACTTGTGAACATATAAAGCGCGAACGCACCCGAATAGAACAGCGCGAACACACCCATCATTATGGGCATAACGTACTGCATCATCT
This sequence comes from uncultured Eubacteriales bacterium, assembly GCA_900550855.1. Classification (GTDB taxonomy): domain Bacteria; phylum Bacillota; class Clostridia; order Christensenellales; family CAG-917; genus CAG-475. Next base: position 1,969 of record URTQ01000086.1, on the reverse strand, counting down.
TCATAGATTGTTGTTGCGCTTTGGCTTTTTCCGCGCCCTCGCCTTGTGCGTCCTGTGCGGGCGCAGGGGGTTGCGCTTGCGAGCCCGAAAGCAATTTTGTGGAAAGCAAACTGAGCGCTATGGACAACACGGGAAGGATGAGCAAGCCGTTCCATTTGCCGTCTTTGCCGTAGCCGCCCGTACCGAGCACGTCAGCCATAACGTCGTTGTACTCGTCGATGGTGATGCCTGTGAGTTTGGACGTTGCCATACCCTTTTGTCCGGTGACCGTCGCAAAGTCGGGCACTGCTTGCGCCCAGTTGTCCGAAACGAAAATGTTTTTAATCCAAAGGAAACTTCTTATCGTGACTTGGTCTTCGGAATAATAGACTTCGTAAACTGCGTGTTGCGCGTTTTTCTTTGCCTTAGCATAAAATTCCGCGCCGGCTTCGGTCTTTGCAACGTCGTCGATGTCGTATTTGCCGTCGCCGTTGTCGACGATAAATTCCTCGTCTTTATTTTGCTCGATTTGCTCGGAAATAGACGCGTTGTAGGTCTTTACGCACTCTTTGTAGTCCTTTGCGAACTGATAGCCGACCATTTGTCTGAATCCTGCAAACACGACGAAGAACACGACGAAAGTCACGATTGTGGGCAAACACATACCCATCGTGGAATACTTCTCTTTTTTGTAAAGAGCCATTTGCTCTTGTTGCAATCTTTGCTTGTCGTCGGCGTATCTTGCCTGCAAAACTTCAAGTTGCGGCTTCATACGTTCCATCGCCTTGTTATTCTTTCTGGCGATGACCTTTTGCCAAATGTCGAGCGGCGAAAGGATAAGACGCAATACGACCGTAAACAAAACGACCGTCCAGCCGAAACTCGCGACGCCGCCGCCGAGCGCGTTGTTTATGATAATCATAAACTTTGCCATAAAGTGAGTCGGTTCGCTCACGGTTTCGCCTGCAACACTGTAAGAGTTGTCGCTGTTGCACGCAACAAGAATGCAGCACAAAATCGCGAGCATAGCCGCGATAAGATATATCTGCAATTTCCGTCTGCGCGGATAACTCATATTAACCATTTAGTTTTTCCTCGATAGTTCTCTCTGACGGGGTCGAAACCGCCTTTGGCAAACGGGGTGCATCTCAAAAGCCTCTCGATTGTCAAAGCAATGCCGACAAACGCGCCGTACTTGCTTATAGCGTCGTACGAATACATCGAACACGTCGGAGTGTATGCGCAACGGTTGCCCGTTATCGGCGAAAGAGTACGCTTGTACAAAAGCAGCAAAAACAAACAAAATTTCTTTATCATTTGAGTTTACCCGCTCTTGAAAACGCCTGTTCAACCGACTTCGACACCGAGAAAAAATCTTTCTCGGCAATGGACGGATACGCCACGATAACGTACATAAAACCGTCGTCGATTCTGTCCGTAAGCGGCTTTAACGCCTCTCGAATCAACCTCTTTACGCGGTTGCGAGTGACGGCGTTGCCCACTTTTTTGGATACGGACAACCCGATTTTCAATCCTTCTTTGGATTTCGCGCTCAAAAGCAACAAGTCTCTTGCAGAGGCTTTTTCGCCTTTGCGGTAAACGTAGGCAAACGCCGCTCTCTTTTTGAGTCTGAATTGCTTTTGCATTTCGGATTACGCCTTATGCGCTGAGTTTCTTTCTGCCTCTGTTGCGACGTCTTTTGAGAACGTTTCTGCCGCTCTTGGTGGACATTCTTTCACGGAAGCCGTGAACTTTGCTTCTTTGTCTTTTCTTGGGTTGGTAGGTTTGTTTCATAATGATATTCCTCCGTCTTTTAAGGACTTTTATTTTTGCTATCTACTATATATAAATATATAAATGCTAAACCATTATAAAAAAAAGAAACAGTCGTGTCAAGCGAAAGGCGGAATATGAGAAAAATATGAAAATTTAATAATTGATTTGCGCCGAATGCAAAACACTTGTCACCCATCTTTTCAAGATGGCTTGA
>URTQ01000085.1 GCA_900550855.1 uncultured Eubacteriales bacterium | reverse complement strand
TTTCAACAAAAACCCAAAAAAAACGCCTTTTGAAAGCACAAACCCGCCGTGTTGTGTACCACTGCAATGCTCTTCGAAGTCTTTTTCGTCCACAAAATGCACCATCGTGTCGTAATCGGCAAAATAGTTTGGCATATTTACGATTTTACGCTCTATTTCCTCTTTGTCTGCGTCTTTTTCGGCAACGACGTAGCACTCTCTCAAATGTTTTTCTCTCGGCGTTAAATCCCTGTCAACGCCATCGCGCACGAGTCGTAATGCCGATTCTTTGGGAATGGTGTATTGTTTGGCGTTTACGACGCCTTTTATGCGCCGTATCGCCTCGCTGTGTCCTTGCGAAACGCCTTTGCCCCAAAACGTTTGGCATTTCGAGTTTGGAATAACCCCGTCAAACAGCGCGCGCACAAGCGAGAAAAGCCCCGGGTCCCAGCCGATACCGACAAAACACAATCTGTCGTTGTCAAATGCGATTTTCGACATTCTATCGATATGTTTTGCCATTTCGGCGTGCATATCGAAACTGTCAATCGTGTTAAATTTCGTCGCAATCTTTGCCGCCGTGTCTTGCAAATCGCTTTGAGAGCCGACGCACAGCAACACAACGTCCATATCGAATTTGAAAATATCGTCTTGCGAATATACTTGCGTTCCAAAATCCGATTTTACGCCGTTTCTTCTCGAAAATATTCCGACGAGTTCTATATTCTCGTCGGACAGCACGATTTTTTCGCACGCTTTGCCGAGATTCCCGTAGCCGACAATGCCCATTTTGATTTTCTTGTTATTTTCGTCTTTCTCAATCATCTTTTTACCTCTTAAAATGCGATTGCGTGACATAATTACTCACGATTTACGCTCGCGCGGGCATAATATGTCATAGCAACGCATCGATATTGTGCAATATATGCGCATACGCCACGCTTGTTGACGGAAATTCTTACTTAAAAGGCGGAAACTTCGTCTTTCAAGTCCAAACGGTCGATTCAAACATCGAAAATCCCGTTTATAAGGACGGAAAAGCCCGTTTTTCGAAACGAAAGTTCCGTTTTTCAAGACGAAAGATTCATTTTTCAATCGAATTTTACTGCATAAATTCGCCGTGCGTTGACAATAATACTGCGAGATATGGATATGGTTAAACGAGGTGATTTGTATTATGCCGATTTAAGCCCCGTGGTCGGAAGCGAACAAGGGGGCGTACGTCCCGTTCTCATCGTACAAAACAACGTCGGCAACAAATACAGTCCGACCATAATCGCCGCGGCGGTGACGTCGCAACTCGACAAGGCAAAATTACCCACGCACATCGCGCTCGAAGCGGGAAAATACGGTTTGCCGAAGGATTCCGTCGTTCTTCTCGAACAGATACGCACCCTTGACAAACGCCGTTTGAAAGAAAAAATCGGCGAATTGCCGCTAAATATGATGACAAGAGTCAACGAAGCGTTGCTCGTGTCGCTTGGATTTTTTGAAACTTAAAAAGCACGCAAATTGCGTGCTTTTTCTTTGATCTTTCAATACATTTAGGCTAATGCCTACTCGTTTTTGAAAGCAATTCGATTTTTAAGCAAATAACGAATTTGGGTCAATTAGACAAATAAAACTCGATTAGGACGTTAGATTTTACGCAATACGTTCGATATTCAGTCCTCGTAAACGTCGAAAAGCGTTGCCATAACTTTGTTGATTATGCGCCAGTCGAAACCTTTTTGGAAAAGATGCGCGCCGACTTTTTGCGAATCCGATTTATCATCGATTTTCTTGGTTTTGACAAACTTTTTCGCCATCTTTTCGGCAAGTTTGAGTTCGAAATCGTCGTCGATTTCGTCATAAACTATGTTTTCGACAGTGTTTTTGTCCACGCCTTTTTCGTTTGTGAGTTTATAGATTATTTTTCTTGCGCCGTAGCGTGATTTGTTGAACAGCAAAAACGTGCGGACGTATTCTTCGTCATCGACGTATCTGTAACTTTTCGCTTTGAAAAGAGCAAAATCCACTTCGTCTTTGTGAAAGCCTTTGTCGTACAACTTGTCCTTACATTCTTGCTCTGAACGCGCAGAACCCGCAAGGTATTTCACAAGCGTTTCGTAAGCCTTTTTGGCTCTTTCTTCGTCAAGAGGATAATCCGACACAATGCACCCAAAAGTTAAATTATTTGAATTTTCGGTGTTCTAACCGAGTTTTTTGAAGCAAACAACGCCCGTGTCCACGACGTTTGCACGACCGAGCGAGGCTTCGCTCACGCCTTCGATAAAAGCGTTTTTGTCGTCGAGCGCAACGTAGACTTTGCTCGTCACGTCGTTGTCGTAGGTTATATCGTCAATCAAAACGCCGCTTTTGCGAAGATACTTTTCGACGGTTGCGTGAGTGGGATAATCCGCGCGAATCTCGACGAGCGCACTCTCGACCTTTTGAGATATTCTGCCCGACTTCACGGCGTCTGCCGCCGTTTGAGAATACGCGCCGACAAGTCCGCCCGCACCGAGTTTGATTCCGCCGAAATATCTCGTCACGACAATCGCCGTTTTGACGATATTCTGCTTGCGAAGCACGTCGAGTATGGGCTGTCCCGCCGTACCCGACGGCTCGCCGTCGTCGCTGAATCTCGTGACGTTTCCCAGTTCGTCGCCGACGTACGCATAGCAGTTATGCGTGGCGTCGGGATACTTTTTACGCACGGATTTGACAAAATCTTCCGCTTCGTCGGCGTTGAGTTCGCCTTTTACGGTGGCAATGAAAATCGAGCGTTTAATCTCGATTTTCACTTCGTATTCACCGTCTATATAGCGATAAGATTTCACTCTACCGTAACCTTGTAGAAATTCTTTTTGCCTTTTTGAAGGACAAAACCGTTTGCAATCTGGCTGTCGCTGATTTGCGCCATAATGTCCGTCACTTTTTGATTGTCGACGGATATGCCACCACCTTGAATGAGGCGTTTTGCCTCGCCTTTGGACGGGACTTTGGCAACCGCAACGAGTATGTCGGCAACGGAAGTCATACCTTGCGGTATTGTTGCGCTCGGCATATTCTCGCTATCGCCCGAAAACGCCGCGCGTGCCTTTACAAGTGCGTCGTCGGCTTCTTTTTCGCCGTGTACCATCTTGGTGAGTTCGTATGCAAGACGTTCTTTTGCCTTGTTCATACGCTCGTCGTTATAGCGAGTGAGTTCTTGAATTTCGTCAAGCGGCACGAACGTGAGGAAACGGAACACCTTTTCGACGTCCGCGTCCGCGATGTTGCGCCAGTACTGGAAGAAATCGTAAGGTGCGGTCTTGTTGGGGTCAAGCCAAACCGCGCCCTTTGCCGTCTTGCCCATCTTTATGCCTTCCGACGTCGTGAGCAAACCGAAAGTAATTGCAAACGCGTCTTTTTGCTCTTTTCTGCGAATGAGATCCGCGCCTGCAAGCATATTCGACCATTGGTCGTCGCCGCCGCATTGAAGCACGCAACCGTACTTGCGGTTGAGCACCAAAAAGTCGTAGGACTGCATAAGCATATAGTTGAATTCAAGGAACGTAAGTCCTTTTTCAAGGCGTTGCTTGTAGCACTCTGCGGTAAGCATACGGTTCACCGAGAAGTTTGCGCCGACTTCGCGCAAGAAATCGATATAATTGAGGTCGAGAAGCCAGTCGGCATTGTTGACAAGAATCGCCGCGTTTTCGCCCTCGAAACGCACGAATTTCGCCATTTGCTTCTTGAAGCAATCAACGTTGTGCTGAATGGTCTCTTTGGTCATCATCGAGCGCATATCCGTACGTCCCGACGGGTCGCCTACCATTGCAGTACCGCCACCGATAAGAATGATGGGACGATGGCCTGCGTCTTGCAAACGCTTTGCGACTATCATTTGCATAAAATGACCGACGTGAAGGCTGTCAGCCGTTGGATCGAAGCCGATGTAGAAGGATTGATGACCTTCGTCGAGCAACTTTTTGAGGTCTTCTTCAAAAACCACTTGTTTAACCAATCCGCGTTCGCGAAGTTGGTCGATAACGTTTTGTGACATAATATAAATTCCTTTAATATTATTTAGTATATCGATTGTAACAATGCTTTTGAGGTTTGGCAACTTGTTTTTGAAAAGGCAAACCTTACTCAAAAAAAACAAGCAGACGGCTTGATTTGAAAAATCGGCATTCTAACCTTTTGAAATCATTTTAGGTATCTAAAATATCTAAAAATTTTCTTATCGAAAGACAAGCGGCGGCAGGTGCGTTTTATACCGCCGAAAAAACGCACGACGAAAAAACCGCATTGACATATAAAGCATATAATTTTATAATTGTTTTATCAAATCGAGAGGATATAGTTATGTATTGTTTGCAAAACAGGTGGAAAATCGAAGGGAAAAATCTCGTATACTACGGATTGCGCAATAAACTTTTCAAAAATAAAGTCAAAATAAGCGAAAAACAACGCAAAATTATCGAGAAATTGCCCTGCGATTTGTCGAGCGAAGATATAAAAATACTCGGGAAACTCGTCGGCGAACAAGTGGTTGACGAGCGCGAGTTGCGAAAAACGCCCAAAAGCCTCGACGAAGCGAGATTCTGCACCAACTGCGTTGCAAACGATTTTATAATCCCCGGTCTCGAATTTGACGAGCAAGGCAGATGTCCTATGTGTCAGACGGCGGAAAAAGCAAAGAATCTGAAAAGCATTTTGCCGATTATCGACGATATTCCGCGCTCTAAAAAATCGAGATTCGACGTTGCCGTTTTTTATACGGGCGGCAAGGATTCCACGTTTTTGCTCTACTATCTGGCAAAGGTGAAAAAACTGCGCGTACTTGCGCTGACGTGGGAAATCCCCTACATATCCGACGGCGCGAAACAGAGCATTGAAAATGCGAAAAAGCACTTTGAAACGGTGGAATTCGTCGTGCGCAGAGTGAGTGACGCCGATTTGAAGAAGTTTTACGCAAAACTTTACGAACTTGCGGGCAACACTTGTGCGTGTCCTTCCCTTGCATACGTTTTGTTCTATCCCGAAATGGTAGACAACAAAATTCCGTACTTCATTGCAGGCAACGAGCCCGTACAAATGCTCGGACTTTACTACAACCATATGGCGCCGACAATCGCCTATAAATTCGCAGATATGCCGTTTTTGACGTTCCTGTTCAACCTCACGCGAATTTTCACTTTGCGACCGCCCATCAAACAAGGTCAGATTCAATCCCTAATGACAGTAAAGCAACTTGCCTTCGGCAATCCGCTCGTAAAACTCAGCGGATACCAAAACGAGTTGGTGACCAACGTCACAAAAGCGTTGCACGAAGTGCCCGAATTTTTGCCGCCGCTTAAACGAGCAATAAGGCGTTCGTCTATGACGGGCAATATTCCCGCTTTCGTACATCTCGATTTTGACGAAATATGCGGCGGAAAGTACGACTGGAACGCCGTAAAAGATATCTTGGTCAAGGAATGCGGCTGGGTTGCGCCCGACGCAAACGAAAAGGCGTTGCATACGAGTTGCAAAATCGAAAGATGTAAGGACCGCTCGCAATTCATACGTTTTTACAACTGCCAAAGCAAAACGATACCGTTCTCTGCCCTCGAAATCTCGCTTTCGAGCAAGAATTGCGGAAGAACGAGAGAAGAAACGATAACCGAAATGAAAAACTCACTCGGCTTCACCCTCGAAGAACTGCCCGAGTGCCGTTTTATTCACGAATACCTCGACGAAAAATGAGCGTAGTATACTATTTCAGCGGAAGCGGAAACACGAAAGAAGTTGCGACGCATATCGCGCAAGAACTCGATTTTCCGCTTGAAGAAATATTCAAAAACGCACCCGACCGTACGGAAACAGCGGTCGTGGTTTTTCCCGTGTACTGTCAAAATATTCCGAAACCCGTAAAACGTTTTCTCGAAACGTTGGAATGCGAGAAAATCGCGCTTGTTACGACTTACGGCAGGATATCGCACGGCAACGTGCTTAAAGAGTGCGAAAAGATTGTAAAGGCGAAAATCGTTGCCGCCGCATACGTTCCGTTCGGGCATTCGTATCTCGACGTAAACGACTGCTACGACGAAGTGAGTTTGAAGCCGCTTATAACCAAAATCAAGCAATCTAACGCGGTGGATTGCGTAAAAATACCGAGAGCGAAAAAGAATGTCTTTGCAAATTTTATGCCGTCGTTGCGTAGCAGAATAGGCGTGAAAATAATAAAAACCGACTCTTGCACCGACTGCGGAAAATGCGGCGAAATATGCCCTGCAAACGCTATAAAAAACGGGATTGCAAACGAGAATTGCATACGCTGTCTGAAATGCGTGACGTATTGTCCTAATAATGCGCTTTCGTTCAAACTTAGTCGTATTTTATCCGATTATCTCAAACGGCACTACGACCCGAACGCGAAAGTCGAAATCTTCGTATAAGCGTTTTAAGGCGAGTTTGCAAATCGTTTTTCGCATAAAAACAATGTGGAAATATATCGAATTTGCAATTCGTCGAAGCGATTTTATTATATTTTCTTGATAAAATATTATCAATATGATAAAATATCGATAATAATATAAAAACACTCTTTTTGGAGGCTATTATCTATGCAATATTCAAGTGAAGTCGAAAACATGTGTTGCGTTGCAAAGGGTCCCAATCACGGTCCCGCCCCTATCCCCGAAGAAGGTAAATGGGTGCAAGCAAGAGAAATCAAGGACATCAGCGGTCTTACTCACGGTATCGGTTGGTGCGCTCCTCAACAAGGCGCGTGCAAACTCACCCTCAACGTAAAAGACGGCGTTATCCAAGAGGCTCTCGTCGAAACTATCGGTTGCTCGGGTATGACCCACTCTGTCGCCGCCCCTGACGATTTTCGAGGGGTCTACG
>URTQ01000084.1 GCA_900550855.1 uncultured Eubacteriales bacterium | reverse complement strand
CGGACATAAGGAAGAAGGGTTTGTACTTCACTGCGCCCGAAATGAATCCGTCGACGAGTTTCAAGCCGTTCGGGGTGAGTTTTTCGGCGTTGAGCAAACCCATATTGCTGACTGCGATAAGCGGATTGTCGTATCCTGCCTTGATTGCAAACTCTGCGATGTCTTGGGGGAAGATTGTGTATGCGAGTTTCAAAAGCGGCAAGGAATAGAGCCCCATAAACTTGTCGCGCTTGAATCCTTTGGTCGAGCGGATTATGTTGACGACGGTGTCCTGCATAGTGTCGCCTTTCGAGAGCGTACGAACAGCCATCCACGCCGTGTGGTTGGTAAGACCGCCTTGCAATCCGCCCTCGACGATATGCTTTCGAAGGTCGATTGCGCAAGATACGGTGAGGCTGTCGTCGTCTTTAAGACCGCAAAGTTCGTAAAGAGAACGGAAAACCATTGCCATAATCGCGTCGTTGACTGTGATTCCCATCTTTTTGGACAATGCGTGCAATCTTTCAAAGTCCTTTTCCTCGACGACTCTCTTTACGATTTGGTTGCTGTCCTCGGGTACGCTTTCGCTCCACGGGAACGCCACTTTGTCCTGCGCTTTGGAAATGTTTTTGTAAAGACCTTTTGCGTGCTTCAAGTCGTCGCCTTCGAGTTTGGAATACACTTGGTCGAAACTTCTCGAACCGCTTTTCATATGAAGTGCGGAATAGTTGCCCGCTTTGAGATTCGTGTAATTTTCGCAAAGCGTTGCGAGGAAGTATTTGAGGTCGCCGCCGTCCATACACATATGGTTGTTGCGCCACGCGAGGATAGAGTGCTTGTCGTCCTCGAACACGGTGAGTTTGACCTGCACGTTATTGTCGTAAGGAATGACGCCCAAAAGCCATTCGTCCGCGGCTTTGTCCGCGTCCTCGACCTTTTCGTACGACACGATGTCGTCAACGGTATATTTTTCTTCTTTCCAGTACGGCTCGATTACGGTTGTGTTGAAACTCGAATGAAGAACGGGTGCTTTTTCAATCATATACAGCACGACGTTTTTGAGTATGTTCATATCGAAACTACCCTCGTAAGTGAGTTTCGCGTGCACCATTCTGTCGTAATAATTGCGGAACAGAAACTGCATTCTATCCCACATTTCAGCCTTTATTGTCGTTGGCATAAATCTCTCCTACTTGTCAAAATCAACGTTTTATCTGTCGAAAACGATACGTTAATCGTCCCATTCCGTCCAGTATTTTTGATCTTCTTTCTCGTTCTTGTCTTCGAGAGCGGCTTTTTCTTTCTTGTTTTTCGCCTTTGCTTTCTTGACTACGAAAACAACGAGTTGCACGAGTGCGCACGCCACGCCCGCAAGGCACATAAGCCAGCCCGGATGCCAGATATCTTGAACGGTGATGCCCAAAATGACGTAGAGCATAACCGCCGCGACCTCGATGAATACGGGCAATTCAAACCATTTGATTTTGCTGTTCGTGCCGAACGCGATTGCCGTATCCACACCGAAAAGCACCGCAACCATTGCGAGAAAACTCATCCACGCGCCGTTGAGTTTGAACACGAGTTGCAAGAGCAAGAACACGAAAACCGTGAGCAAAACTTCGCATATCGCAACGAATATTCTGACGGGAACGTATTTCTTTTTCGCCGCGAATCTGACCGCGCCGTAAACGAGCAACACGCTTGCGCCCGCAAACACGCCGCCCACCATAATGAGCCAAGCAGGATGCCAGATTTTCGCAACCGCGCCGACGATGAGATACACTATCGTCAAAAGCGCAACGATTGCCGCCGCGCAAATGCTTGCCGCACTGACTTTGCGTTTGACTTCGCCGCTCTTGATTTGTCTTTGCTCGAAATTTGCCAAGGTCTGATCGAAATCGCCGAGTTCGGACACAGCCATATCGAAGATAAGATTGTCGTCGGTGACGCCCTTTATGCGCAACTCTTGTTCTCTGTCGAGAAGTTGTCGCAACATCGCTTTGCGGTATTCCATAGCCGCTTGCGTAGGCGCGATTTTTTTGAAATGTTCTTCGAGATACTTTTTGAATCTTTCTTTCATACCGTACTTCCTTTTGCACTTGCGTGCGCAATGTTTACACAGAATATACGCATACGTTTGCGCTTGGTTACAGTGTATCACAATTTTTTTTGCTTGCATATGGTATACGGAAAAATACGCCTTTGAAAACCTGACGAAAGCCTTGAAATAACGATTTGTCAAACACTCGTACGCTATCTCGCTTGCCTTTACATAAAACTTGAAGGAGGACGCTTATGTTTTTCAACTTTTTCAATCCCTGCTGTCAGACAAGACCGACTTGCTCGCAAAACTCGGTGGAATATATCAGAGGTCCGATAGGTCCGCAAGGTCCTGTCGGTCCGATAGGACCTATGGGGCCGGAAGGCGCACAAGGGCCGCAAGGACCTCAGGGTATTCAAGGTCCTGTCGGCGCAACGGGCGCGACGGGCGCAACAGGCGCAACAGGTCCGCAAGGCCCGCAAGGCCCGCAAGGTATTCAGGGCGAAACGGGTGCGACGGGCGCAACCGGTCCGCAAGGACCGCAAGGCGAAGCGGGTACGAGCGCGCTTCAAGACGCACTCTATGCCTACGGCGGAACGCAAACCGTCGCTTCGGGCGCGATTATTCCTCTTGCAACTTCCGTCACCACCCCGACGACCACAATGTCGCTTGCCTCTAACGCGATAACTCTGCCGCAAGGAACGTATCTCGTCACCTACGGCGCGACGGGCGAAAGAGGCGCGGACGGCAATTTGTCCGTTCAACTGTATGTGAACGGCGCGGCGGACGCAAACGAGATTATCACCGACTACGCAACGACCGCAAACGCCGCAAACGTATCGAAAACCATTCTGTACAACGCAACCGCGGACGGAACGACGCTTTCGATTTACAACGTTTCGGGCGAGAGCGTAAACCTCACGGGCGCGAACGTCACGGCGATGAGAATCGTATAACGCTGTCGTCGCAACAAAAATCAACTCGCAAAAAGGGGCGAAAAACGCCTCTTTTTGTTTGCTTTTCGCAATTTTCCGCAACGTTGTCGAACACTTGTCCGATTGGCGAATTTTTACAGCGCGATTTTGCACGATTTGTGTCGAAATGGGTTGATTTTTAGATTTTAGACTGTTAAAATTTTTGTGTTGCATACGCGCACGCAAGTGCGCAAGCACGCATGCGCGTTCTATAAGTTAAGTTTTACGCGCACATACGCGGTCGAGATTAAAGCGACCGCAATATCTTTTCTTTCGAGGTTAAACGATGGACGGACAAACGAAAATCATTGCCGTTGCAGGAAAAGGGGGTGTCGGAAAGACCTCTCTTTCTGCCGTAATCGTAAAACTTCTCGTTGAAAATTTCCCGAACAAAAAAATACTTGCAATAGACGCAGACCCTGCGATAGGTTTGTCCACCGCTTTGGGCGTAGAGCCGACGAAAACAATCGACGACATGCGCAAGGAAACCGCCGAGCAAACCCAAAACGGCAAAATATCCCCTCTTGAAATACTCGGAAACGCGGAATATTCCGTCGACGAAGCCATTTGCGCGCAAAACGGATTTTCCTTTATCGCGATAGGCCGTCCCGAAAGCGCGGGTTGCTATTGCAAGATAAACACTTATCTAAAAGACGTCATCGCACTTATCGCCAAGCACTACGACTTCGTGGTGATTGACGGCGAGGCAGGCATAGAGCAGATAAACCGCAGAGTTATGGAAAAGGTGACTCATCTTTTGCTTGTCACCGACCAGTCGAAAAAGGGTCGCGACGTGGTTGCGACAATCGCAAAAGTTGCGACAGACCTCGTGATGTACGACGAAATCGGCGTTGTGCAAAATCGTTTGAGCGAGGAAGCGCTCGCGCAAAAGCCCGAAGTGGAAGGACTCGAAACTTTTGCGTATATTCCTGCCGATTTCGCGCTTGCGGATATGGACGCAAAGGGCGAAAACGTATTTTCTTTGCCGTCCGACTCGCCTCTGTGCGTAGGCGCAAGGAAAGTTTTGAAAGAAATACATATTTTATAGGAGATATATCGTGAGAGATCTAAAACACCTCATCTACTTTGAGAACTTGTTGGAAAATTCCAACAACGAACTCATCCAACAGGCGCAAGAGGCGGGAAGAAAGGCAATCGGACACGTTTGCTATCAGATTCCCGAACCCCTGCTCAACTTGCCGGGAATCTTTTCGGTAAGACTTCGCGCGCCGAGAACAACGAGCACGGAAATGGGCAACTACTATCTCAGCCCCATTTTCTGCGAAGCGTGCCGCGCAATCCTCGAACGCGCGCTCGAAGGCGGATTTTCCTTTCTTGACGCAATCATCGCGCCCGAAGCGTGCGCAATGATGAACCGACTTGCCGAAAACATCGAACATCTCGGTTGCTGTCCGCACGAAGGATTTTTCGCGTCCTACTGCGACGTTCCTATGAAGAGCGACGAAGTGACCCTCAAACACTACGTCTTGCAAATGCAAGAGCATTGCTTGAAGCCCCTTCACGAGCATCTCGGCATCGACGTGAGCGACGCCGCAATTCGCAAAGCGGTTGAGGAACAAAACAAAATTTCCCGTCTTATCACCGAAATCGGTGAGTACAGAAAGGAAGAATCGCCGCGTATCACGGGTTACGAGTTCGCGATTTTCTGTCTTGCGACGTACTGCTGCCCCAAAGACCTGCTCATCGAAAAACTCGAAGAAACCGCGGAAGAACTCAAAACCAGAGTTCCCGATCCCGTGGGAACGTACCGTGCGCGCGTGGCAATGGTGGGAAGCGAAATCGACGATCCGAGTTTCATCAAACTCGCAGAAGACACGGGTCTTGTCGTGGTTGCGGACAGATACTGCTTCGGCTCTTTGCCCGGCAGACAAGAAATCGTACTCACCGACGACGAGGACGCGCTCACGCAAGTTTGCAGATACTATATGCAATCTGGTCAATGCCCGCGCTTTCTCAACACCGAAAAGGTGAACGAGCGTCACGCGTATGTGGACAAAATCGCAAAAGAATACAAGGCTGACGGTATCATCATCGAACAAATCAAATTCTGCGACTACTGGGGCTACGGCAGACCCTTTATGCACGCGGTTTTGCAAAACGAATACGGTCATCAGGTGCTTTCCATCGACCGTCCTTACAACGCGGGTCAATCGGGACAACTTCGCACGAGAATCCAAGCGTTCGTAGAGGCTATGGAAATCAAAAAAATTCAGAATGAAAAAGGAGAACACTGAGTATGGGCGCAAAACTTAATTCCGAAAAACTCGGCAAATTCTACAAAGCCGGCAAAAAGACGTCCACTCGCAGAGAATGGCGCGGCTTCAAAGACACGATGTACGACTTCGGTTGCTGGCTCAAAAACCTTCTCGTTATGGGCAAATTCATTATGAAACCCACCACGATTAAGGCGTTATTCACTTACAGATGGTTCGGCAACTATATGGCGGCATTCGACTATATCGACCGTCACCTCGAAGGCGTACGCGGTCCGCAACTTCGCATAGGTCACAAGCAATACGACAGCATCGTCGGACACCTTACGCAAACTATGGATACGCTCTTTAAGTGCGACAAGCGTATCGGCAACAAGCACGGCAAATACGACGAACTCAACAAAAAGGTCGTCATTATGGACGAAAACGGTATGATGGTGGTCGCAATGGGCTTCCCCAACCTCAAATTCGTGTCCAAAGAAGTGCCTGCAATCTACACGGGTTCTACAATAGCGCAAGACGGCGTTCTTCACTACATCGAAGTTTCCGAAGAATTTCAGATTCCGTCCGACGTATGCCCGATGCCCTGCGCCGAACTCGGTTGCGCAATCGACGAGGACTTTCCTATCTGCGGCGTATGCGCAATCCACTGCAACACCACTTGCGACGGCTCGCTTATGGGCAACCAAATCGAAGACAGACACGACGATCTTCCCTCTTTCACGATGGCTGCGCCTATGCGCCACCAACAAGCGTCCGTTCTTCCCTACTCTCGCGATCAAGTGGTTGCGGCAATCAAGTTTATCGAAGAACACACGGGCGAAAAGTGGGACTGGGACGCTTTTGCGAAGAACTGCAAGACCTACAACGCTCAAAACGCTTTGTTCGACACTTGGCTTGAAATGAACAAAACGCCCTATCCTCAAATCTGCGGCAACAACATTATGCTTTACCGCGACGCAGAGTATATGGTTATTTCGGGACGCGACGCGTCGTTCCTCAAACTCGACCAAGAAATCACCGCCCTTGCAAAGAAAGGCTACGAAAACAAAGTTTTGGCGGCAAAAGAAATCCGTCACCGCGCAATCGTATGGGGCGTTCACGCTCAATACTACACCGCGTTCAATCAATGGCTCGCAAACTGCTGGGGTATCGTGACGCTTTGCGATATGCTTTCCTTCACGCTCACAAAGCCCATCAACTACGAGGATCACGAGCAAGCGATGCTCGACCTCGGCGAGTACAATATGAATATGATTATGCGCAACCACTCTAACGGCGGTTACGAAGTCGGCGTCGAACAACTTTGGCAATACTGCGAAGAATACAACGCGGATATGGTGCTTATGTACGAACATATCGGTTGCAAGTCTATGGCAGGTTATCACGGACTCATCGAAGAAGAAGGCAGAAAACGCGGCATCCATATCGTTTGGGTATACCACGCGCTTATGAATCCCACAAAGGCTTCGAGAAAAGATATGCGCAACGACGTCAATCGCTATATGCAAACCGTGTTGAGAGAAGAACCTCTCGACCCCACTATCGTTGATTTCGACGATACGAATCGCTGGTAAAAAGGAGAAAAGAATTATGAAATATTTTGGCGGATGCGACGTAGGTTCTACCTACACCAAAGCAGTCATTATGGACGAGAACGGCAAAGTCCTCGCAAATACAA
>URTQ01000083.1 GCA_900550855.1 uncultured Eubacteriales bacterium | reverse complement strand
CGAAAAGGGTATTTTGGTCAATACCAACGTAAACAAGGATTTATACAGCGGAATACAGCGTATAAAGTCGTTGTTCGAGCAAAGACCGCCAAAAATATTCATTTTCAAAAACTGCGTGAATCTCATCAGAGAACTAAAAGGCTACTGGTGGGGCTCAAACGACAGACCCAAGAAAATCGACGATCACGCTCTGGACGAATTGAGATATTTCGTTATGTCGCAACCCGCGCCCGCAAAGCCGCTAAAACCGCCGAAATCGATTATACAGACCGACAAAGAAAGACTTATGAGAGATTATAGGAGGGAAAGAATGTGGAAGTCGAATTGATGAAATCCTTGCTCAAACGCGCAAAGGGTTACAGATACAACGAAGTGCAAGAGGAATACTCGGTCAAAGAGGACGGCGAGTTTGTGCTGACGAAAAAGAAAGTCGTTAGAAAATACTGTCCGCCCGACGCAAGCGCGCTCAAAACCTATATGGATATCGCCGGCGAGCAAAGCGCGGCTTCGATGAGCGACGAGGAACTCGAAAACGAAAAGCAAAAACTCATAGAAAAAATCAAAGACGACTTGAAAAAAGAAACGCAAACGAAATAGTTTGCAACGAATAAAACGTATAAAGCGGTTTGCGTTTCGATATGAGAAAAGCAACCGTATATAAAGACAAATGCAGGCGTACGGCTTGCGCTTGCGTATAAAACAAGCGTTTAAGCGGCAGATTGCGCTTGCACAGCAAAATCGCAAACGATATAGTTTGCCTAATTAGATAATTACGATAGAAAACGACTTTTTTCGTCCTTTTTCGTAAAGGCGAGAGGGTCGCTTTTTTATAGCAAAATGAAGGAGATTTTTATGTCTGAAAAAGAAGAAAGAATCGTTGCGGACGTCACCGCCGATTTCAAAAAAAGACAGGAAGCAAGACGCGCGGTCGAACTCAACTGGCGACTCAATATGAATTTCGTCGTCGGCAATCAGTTTGCGCAAATCTCGTCGAAAGGCGATATCGAGGAATGCGGAAAAGAATACTTCTGGCAAGAAAGAGAAGTGTTCAATCACATCGCGCCTATCCTCGAAACGAGGCTCGCAAAACTCGGCAGAGTCAAGGCAAAAGCGCAGGTGCGCCCCGCAACCGCCGATGACGACGACGTCGCGTCCGCCGCGCTTGCCTCGAAACTTATCGACGCCGTGTGCAAGGAAAACGACTTTTCCTCGCAACTGGCACTTGCGAATACTTGGAGCGAGATTACGGGCAGCGCGTTTTTCAAAATCACTTGGGACGCTCAAAAGGGTCACTCGCTCGACGCAGAAGGAAAAATCAAAGAGGGCGACGTGACTATCGCGCTTTGTCCGCCTTTCGAGATTTTCCCCGAAGATATCGCAATAACCGACATCGACAAACAGTCCTCGATTATCCACGCAAAAGTGCTCACCGAACAGGAAGTGAAAAGCATTTGGGGCAAAGAAGTCAAGGGCGGCGACGTCAACGTGTTTTCTTTCGATAACGCCGACGTCGGCGGCGGTTTGGGTTATACCGCTTCCATTCCGAAAATCGTCAGCGAGAAAAAGGAAAACGCGGTCGTCGTAATAGAAAAGTACGAAAAGCCTACGAGCGAATGTCCCAACGGCAGACTAACCATAGTCGCAGGCGATACCCTCATTTTCAGAGGGGATATGCCTTACCTAAACGGCGAGGACGGACAGCGCGGCTATCCTTTTGCGAAAATGACGTGTATCGACAACCTCACGAACTTTTTCGGAACGTCCGTCGTCGAGAGAATAATCCCCGTTCAGCGCGCGTACAACACCGTCAAAAACAGAAAGCACGAGTATATGAATCGTATGGCTGTGGGGGTGTTCGCCGTCGAGGACGGCTCGGTGGATACCGACGATTTGCAAGAGGAAGGCTTGCCCCCTGGAAAAGTGGTGGTGTATAGGCAAGGAAGCACGCCGCCGAGAGTTATTTCGCCCACGCACGTTCCGAGCGAGTTCTCGCAAGAGGAAGAAAAACTGCTTAACGAATTTGTGATGATAAGCGGCGTGAGCGAGGTTACAACCTACTCGCAAGTGCCGTCCAACGTCGCTTCGGGCACTGCGATTTCGCTGTTGCTCGAACAAGACGACACGCGTATCGCGCTCACCGCAGACAGCCTGAGAGAGTGCATAAAGAGAATAGGTAAGCACGTTTTGCGCCTCTATCGTCAATACGCGAAAGTGCCGAGAGTGAAACGTATCACGGGCGAGAACGGCGAGGTTGAAATCGCATCGTTCTGCGCAGGCAACATCGACAGCGAGGACATCGTTTTCGATACCGTCAGCGACATCGAAGATACGCTTTCGGCAAGGCGCGCTATGGTGTACGACTTGCTTAAACTCGGTCTTTTTGCAGACGAGAACGGAAAACTCTCAACTTCCACAAAGGCGAGAATATTTGAAATTCTCGGATTCGGAAACTGGGAAGACGGAAGAAACAACGATGAAATGCACCGAAAAAAAGCACTCAAAGAAAATATGGATATGCTCAAAAAGGACGTGCTGTGCGACTTCTACGACGACCACGCGATTCATATCGCCGAACACGTCAGAATGTGCGTGTCCTCGAAGTGTACGCAAAACAAGGCGCTACGCGACAGAGTGGCGGAACACATCGCAAAGCATACCGAACTTTTGGGATTTAAGGACAACGTAAACTTGCTTGAAAGCAAACTCGAAAAGGGGACAGACAATGAACGACAAACAAATTGAAAACGCAATAAAGAAAGGCATTGAAAGCAAAGGCGCAATAGAAGTGGGCGAAGAAATCGCAAACGCAATACTCGGCGAATCGCAAAACGGCGACTTTATCGAGCAAAACGCGCAATGTGAAATGCCGATTGCGCAAATTGAAATAAAAACTCAAACGAATCAAACCGCGCAAGACGACACCGTCGAGAGCGCGGATAAACAAGACAAAAAGCAATCTTTCGGCAAATTCAAAAACCCCGAAGAATTGCTCAAAGCGTATCAGGAACTTGAAAAAGAGTTTACAAAAAAATCGCAAAAACTCTCGAAACTCGAAGCGCTCGCAGACAGCGAAAGTCAAGGTTTTGACGACGAATCCTTTAAGGTTGCGGCGGATAAGTTTTTTGAAAATACCCCGTCCGCAAAACCGTTTGCAAAGGATATCGCTCTCAAAATCATCGAAAAGCCCGAACTCAAAAAGGACAGAAACTGCCTTTCGGTCGCGCTTATGCAAGTGCTTATAGACAAGTTCAGAACGCCCGAGCAACTTATGCAAGACGGACAATTTTTGAACGACTACGTGCTTTCGTCGAGCAAGGTCAAGGACGCAATCATAGGCGCGTACCTCAAAGATATTCGCGACGGGCAACCGCCCGCGACTCTTTCGGGCGACGGGCTTCAATGCGTAGCACCCTCGAAAAAAATAAGAAGCATAGAAGAAGCGGGAAGAATGTTTTTGAAAAATAACGAATAAAGGAAGACAGAATTATGGTTACAATCTCAACTGCCGATAAGGCTCTGAAAACTTTTTATCTCGGCGTACTTGCCGACCAACTTAACGTCGGCGTGAATCCGCTCTTTGCAAAAATCGGTCAAACGTCCGCAGACGTATGGGGCAAAGAAGTCAAAAAACTCGCGCCCTACGGTATCAACGGCGGCGTCGGAAGCGGTGAAGAAAACGACAATCTTCCCCAAAGCGGCGGAAATAACTACGCTCAATTCACCCTCACCCTCAAAAACCTTTTCGGCAAAATCGAACTTTCGGACAAGGCTATCCGCGCTTCCCAAAACAACGCGGGCGCGTTCGTAAACCTTCTCAACGCAGAAATGGAAGGCTTGCTTAAAGCAAGCAAATTCAACTTCGGTCGTATGCTCTACGGCGACGGAAGCGGTCTTTTGGCAACTACCGCCGCAAACTCGACCGCTTCGAGAAACAAAATCAAAGTGGACAACATCAAAGGTCTTATCGAGGGTATGACTATCGACGTGTACAACGCAAGCGGCGTGAAAGATACCGCAGTTTCCGGTTCGAGAATCATCTCTATCGACAGAGTGAACAAAATCGTCACACTCTCTCAATCGGCAACCGCAACGATAGGCGCAGGTTACACCGTCTACGTTCAAGGCTCGAAGGGCAACGAAATCACGGGTCTCGAAGCAATCTTTGGCGACAGCGAGTATATCTACGGGCTTAAAAGAAGCGATTATTCCTTCCTCAAACCCTACACCAAAACCGTCGCTCAAACGGTCAGCGTGAGCGCGATTCAAGACGCTATCGACGCAGTGGAAGAAACTTCCGGCGGCACTATCGACTTTATCGTTGCTTCCTACAAGATGAGAAAGCAATATGTCGACGCTCTTTGCAAAAACCGCACGAATATCGACTATCTCACTCTCGACGGCGGCTATAAGGCGTTGTCTTATTCGGGCATTCCGTTCGTTGCGGACAGATTCGTCGGCGACAACGATATGTACTTGCTCAACAGCAGCGACTTCAAACTTCATCAACTCTGCGACTGGCGTTGGCTCGAAGGCGAGGGCGGCACGGTGCTTCATCAAGTCGCGGGCAAGGCGTGTTACAGCGCAACGCTCGTCAAATACGCCGACTTGCTCTGCGAAAGACCTATGGGTCAGGCAAAACTCACCTTTACGGGTACGGATACCGACTACTACTACGTCACGTTCGACTCTAACGGCGGCACGACCGTTCCCACGCAAATGGTCACGCCCGGCGGAAAAGCCGTCGTTCCTTCTTCACCCTCTAAGACGGGCAAGTCGTTCGATTGCTGGAACCTCAACGGCGTCGAATACAACTTCTCGACACCTGTCAACAGCGACATTACGCTCGTTGCGTCTTGGATCTGATATGGAACTTCAAAAGATCTCACACGATCTGTTCGGTATTGCCAAAAGACTGAAAAGTATCGACAGACGATACGAACTGTTCTTTAATCGCAAGAAAAACAGATACGAAATCTACGCTAACGGGGCAATGCAAATGGCATTGCCCTTCGAGCGACTCGACGCGCGTACCTTGACGTACGCAAGAAAGACTCGCCTCGAAAACCTCGAAAAAATCATTGCGGAAATCGAGGAAGAAAACGCGCGACTCGAAATTCAAAAAACTCTCGAAACGCGCGACAAAATTCTCGCCGCAGAGGAAGGATAATATGAAAATCAAAGACGTTGTCGGCGAGTGCCTCGTCAAAATGGGACAAACCGACTTTTCCAACAATCAAACTCTTGATACAGAGCAAACCGAACTCAAAGATAAACTCGTTGCCGCCATAAATATCGCGTACAGGCACATCGTGAGCGAGTATTTGCCCCTCGTCCAGATAGAAACCGTCAAGGTGACGAACGGAAAAATCGCCGCTTCGTCGCTGTTTAAAAAAATCCTGTACCCCATAAAAATCGTGCAAAACGACGAGAAAATAAGTTTCTATTCGGGGGCGGACTGCGTGTTTTGCGACGTAGAGGGCGAAGTTAAACTCACATACGCCTATATGCCGTCAAACGATTTGACTTTTGCAAGCGAGATAGACGATATGCGCCTTACAAGAAGCGTGCTTGCAAACGCCGCGCTTTCGGAATACTACTTCCAAAACAAGATGTTCGACCTCGCAAAGAGTTTCGATTCCGATTTCAGAACTCAAATCGGCGCGCTTCGATACAGAGGCAAAAACATTCTCGTCAAGGCGAGGAGGTGGCAGGCGTGAAAGACGTGAAAACGTACAGAAAAAGAATTAAAGTCGGTTTCGAGGGGTTGGTAAATTCCGTCGACGAATCCATTGCGGGATTCGAATATGCCGTAAACTGCAAAAACTTCGCTTTCGAAAAGGGCGTGATAAACGGCAAAATCGGAATAGACACCGCAGGCGGTCACTTCAATACGAATATCTATTACGACACACACACTTATCCGACTTTTGCCGCCGATAAGGGAATAAAGAAGGCTTTCCACTTCCGCAGAAAAAATTCTGAAACGGGCGCGCTTGACGACAGAATCGTGTGCGTACTCTCGGACGGTACGCTGTGGAACACCCAAGTATTTTCGCTCGACACTTGGCATCAATTCGAAAGCCCCATAATCAGATACGACTCGGACGCGGTGAACTACAACTACAAGAGCGAGGACGTACTTCTGCTCGCCGCCGAAGATATCGGAATGTTTGTCGTAAGGGCGGACAGGGTGACTTATCTCGACAAAGCGCCAAAGTTCACATCTATCGCCGTGCATAACGAAAGAGTGTTCGGAACGCTGAACGAAAAGAAGAATCAAGTGTGGTTTTCAGACGACTTCGACCCGAACAACTGGACGATTTCGTCGACGGAAGCAGGCTATATAGATTTTGCCGACGACCTCGGCAACGCAATAAAAGTCGTGTCCTTCCTAAACTTCCTTTTCGTGTTCCGCGACTACGGAATTATGCGCTTGACCGCATACGGCGATCAAAACGATTTTATGATGAAAAAGGTGTTTACCGATACGGGACGTATATATAAAGACTCGATTGTGCTGTGCGGCGACAAAATTATGTTCTGCGCAGAGGACGGCGTTTACGCTTTCGACGGCTACGACGCAGTGAAGGTCGGAAAGGAATTTCCAAAAATAATCGACAAGAAAACCGTGCGCGCGGGTTACCTCGAAAACAAATACTACCTCGCTTGCAAACTCGGTCAGCCCGGGGATTTGACAAACGACTCGGTGATTAGATTCGACACCGAAACGAAGGATATTTCCGTGCTTACCGACGTGAAAGTCGCGGGATTCTGTTGCCTCAAATCCGCAAAGGACGCAACCTTGCTTTGCTATTTTTCCGACGAGAACAAGAACAAACTCGGTATGATGAGTGAGAGCGGAAAAGTGTTCGAAACGGTCACGGCAAAGGTCTACGAAAGCCCCGAAAATACGCTCGGTTCGCCGTACTACAAGACGATAAGGGGCGCGTCCGTGTTTACCGAATACCCCATAACGCTGAAAGTGATTCTCGACGGG
>URTQ01000082.1 GCA_900550855.1 uncultured Eubacteriales bacterium | reverse complement strand
CCCGGCACCAACCACCCCCCCCGCCGCGACAAGCCCGATAATCAAGAACGACAAATCGAGCGGACGCAATACCGCAGACTTGACGTTGGCGGTGAACTTGTATTGAAAATCCACCATAGCGTTGTCGCCGTAGCAAGCGGTTATATAATACGTTCCTGCCTTTTTCGGCGTGAACTCGAACACCTCGCCCGAAGCGACGTACTCGCCGTTGACGTACCATTTTGTTTCGACGTCGGGATTGAGATACTTAACGCCCGTAAGTGCGAAACGAGTGGTTTCTCTCGTATAAATCGTTGCCGACGACGGCGCTTCCGACACGTCCTTTTGCGCGTTATCGGCAAGCGTAACTCTGACTTCGCCGACGTAATAAATGCCGTATTCTATGTGGATTTGAATGCTTTGCGTTGCCGAATATCCGGGGATTTTCGCCTTTACGACGAAATCGCCGCCCCTTGTCGGCGTATACTTCACGCTCGTGCCTTTGCCTATGGACACGGCTTCGGAAACCGGCGTATCGTCGTCTGCGGACGCGATTTGTTCCACCGTCCATTCGAGCGCGTTTTCGACGTCGGGGTCAACCTTGCCGACGGGATTGATTTGAGCGTAGAACGTAAGTTCGTAGGCGTTGTCGGCGCGCATATAGACCATACCCGCATAGTCGCCCTCGCCGACCTTGCCGTTGTGCTTGATTGCGATGGATTTAGGCTGTTCGTAGTTGAGTTTAACATCGTCCAAATCGGTTGTAACGATTGCGTTCAAATCGAGAACTTTGTACTCGACGTCGTTCTTTTTGAGCGTTTTTGTCATCATCGATTCGACGAGTTTTGCGAGCGTGACGGAATCGACGTTTCTGCCCTCGATTTCGCATCTGAGTTTCAAAAGAGCCGCCGCAAAACTTACGAATGACGCCGACATACTCGTGCCCTGTTCCGTGCCGTACACAGACTTCGAGGATTGATAGCCTTTCGAGGTGTATATTCCGAACCCGGGGGCGCAAAGCGTATACGTCGAGCCGAAGTTTGACGTTGAATACAATTCGCTCTTATACTGATTCATAGCCGACACAACGCCGGAATATGCCGCAGGATAGAACAAATCGGACGCGTTTTGGTCGGATTTTTTATTGTTGCCTGCCGCCGCCGATATAACTGCGCTGCGGCGCGCGTTTTCAACCGCGACTTCGAAAGCGTTTGCCTCGTCTTGCGTGAGTTGTTTGCTCTTTATGAGGCTTTCGATATCGCCGCCAGTCAATCCGAGCGACATATTTACGGCGTCCGCTTTTGCGTTGTCCACCGCCCAGTCGAGCGCGCGGGAAAGGCTTGCTAGTTTGAAAGTGCTTTCCTTTTCGGTGCTGGCTTTTATCGGATAAATCTTAATGCAATTTTCAAGTCCGAACTCTCTTATGAGCATTGCGATATTGCCGGCGACCGCACTTCCGTGTTTTGACGAAGCGTCGCTTATATCCACGTTTCCGTTCTCGTCCGCACCGCTATACGAGTTGTAGCCGAGAATTTCGCCCTTATCGTTTTTTGCAAGCACGCTTACGCCGTTTTCGTCATCGGCGAAAAGTTCGTGTTGTGCGTCGATACCCGTGTCGATAACCGCTATGACGATAGGCTTCGAAACCTTGCTCAAATTCCACGTTTTGACAACTTCTTTTGCAGATTCGACGTCGAGATAATCTTTGCCGTAATACCAAAGTTCGCTCGAATCCTTACCGCCCCAAGTCAGAGCCTCTGCGGTTTTTGACGGCGCAAAGACGGCGAAAACGCTCGTGGCGACAAGCGCTACGAGCAACAAGGTTATTATCGTTTTCTTGCAAGAGAGTCCTTTCATACGTTCGTGTCTTTTATAAGTCAAAACCGCAAATTATTGCGCGTTTTTGAGAAGTTGCAAGGAATATTTCAAACGGCGCAAGGTTTCGTCCTTTTTGAGAACCATAGCCATTTCGATTGCGCCGCCGGGGGTTACGGGTGCGCCCGTGAGCGCGACGCGCATACAGAACATAACCTGTCCGCCTTTCATACCCGCTTGCTCTGCGCAAGTTTTGATTTGTTCCTTGATTGCGTCCGCGTTCCAGTCCTCGAAATCTTTGAGCGCGTCGATTGCGACTTCAACCGCTTTGAGCGCGACTTCCTTCGTGACTTTCATCTTTTGATGTTCGTACATAGCGAGGTCGTAATCGCCGAACTCGTTGAGGAATGCGAGTTTTTCGGGGATTTCGCTCAAAATATCCACTCTGGTTTGCATAAGCGAAGCGAGTTCTTTTACGTCGTAATCTTTGCCCTCGATTGCTTTTTCAATCCACGGCGTAGCGACTTTTTCGAAATCCTCTGCGCTCATCGCTTTGAGGTACTCGCCGTTGAGCCAACGCATTTTCGCCTCGTCGAAGATGGAACTGCTGTGCGAAATGCCGTCCACGTCGAACGCTTCGATCATCTCTTCCATCGTCATTTTCTCTCTGTTGTCTTTCGGGCACCAACCCAAAAGCGCGATGTAGTTGACGACCGCTTCGGGCAAATATCCCTTTGCGATGAAGTCCTCGAAGTTTGCGTCGCCGAAACGCTTCGAGAGTTTTCTCGTTGCGTCTTTCATAATGGGCGGCAAGTGCATATACTTGGGTCTTTCCCATCCGAACGCGTCGTAAATGAGGTTGTATTTGGGGGTGGAACTGAGATATTCCGTGCCTCTGATGACGTGGGTTATGCCCATAAGGTGGTCGTCGACGACGTTTGCGAAGTTGTAGGTGGGAAGCCCGTCGCTTTTGAGAAGAACGCCGTCTTCGATGTCCGCGCTGTCAACGCTGATTTCACCAAAAACCATATCCGTGTAACTGGACACGACGCCCTCGGGAACTTTTTGACGGATAACGTACGGTTCGCCTGCGGCAATACGTCTTTGCACTTCTTCCTTTGAAAGATTACGGCAATGCTTGTCGTAGGTGTGAACGCCGTTTGCGTCTTTGAGGCTTTCGAGTCTTTCCTTGTCGCAGAAGCAATAGTACGCGCCGCCGAGTTCGACGAGTTTTTCGGCGTATTGCTTGTAAAGTCCCATTCTTTCGGTTTGGATATACGGACCGTAGCCGCCGTCTTTGTCCGGACCTTCGTCGTAGGTTATACCTGCGGTTGCGAGGGTGCGATACACCATTTCCACCGCGCCTTCGACCTTGCGTTCTTGGTCGGTATCCTCGATGCGAAGAATAAACTTTCCGCCGTTTTTACGCGCGAAAAGGAATGCGTACAAGCCCGTACGCAAGTTGCCGATGTGCATAAATCCCGTCGGTGACGGGGCGAATCTTGTTCTGACTGTTTCAGACATAGTAAACTGTACCTTCTTTTAGATGTTGTTGCAATTTTTTAATTTCATTAAGTTTGTTATGTTCCTCGAACGAATAGTATTGACTTCCGCCGAAAATAATGTGGTCTTGAAGCGTAATGCCGATGTTTGCAAGCGTGATATACAATTCCTTCGTCATAGCGCAATCCGCGTCGGACGGATTTGTGTTTCCGCTCGGATGATTGTGTGCCAAACGCAAATTGCTTGCGCCGCAACTCAAAGCGAAATCGACGATTTTTCTGACGCTGAAAAGCACGGCGTTGCCGCTTCCTTGCTCGATAATCTCACATTTGATAAGTCTGCTGTGCGCGTCGAGGGCGGCAACGCAAACGTGTTCCTGATTCAAGCCGAAAAGTTGACCGCATAGGAAGTTGCGCGCGTTACCTCTGCCCGACAAATCCTCGCGAACAAGGTCGATGTTGACGCCGTTGACGTAAAGTTTCATAATCTCGGGCAGTTTGGACAAAAACAACGCGGCGTTGTCCGTCATTCCGCTGACGGATTTCAAATCGCGCTCGCTTGCGTTCAATACGCCCGCAAACGAGGAAAATTTGTCTATAAGCGCGTGCGCAATCTCGTTCGTGTCCTTTCTCGGAATGAACGGGAAAAGCAAATATTCCAAAACCTCGTGTTGCTGAAAAGACGGCAAGCCGCCTTTGCGTATTTTGTCACGCACTCTTTCTCTATGTCCGTCGTGTACGTTTTTCATAATTACAATTCAGGATACGCCTTGAAAACGCTTTCGTCGAGTTTTACGAGTCTGACAAGCACGGTGAGCGCTTCTTCCTCGTCCTTGAATCCGTACGTTTTGCCTATCACTTTCCACGCGCCATATGCGTGCAAGAAGTCGTACCAGAAATAGCACTCGTCTTGCAGTTGGAAGATTTCGAGAAAATTGAATGTTTCGTACTTGCTCCACTTCCTCAGCACCTCTATGAGCGACATAACCTCTTGATTGTCGTCGTAGCGCGCGTGGATAAATTGAAGCATATACTTTTTCACTTCTTTGGAAAAGGTCATAACGCCCTGTTTGGCGTTTTCTATATCCTTCAAAATGAGCGCGATTTCCTCGTCGTCGCTATGCTTTTTGAGGATTTTTTGACACGGAAAAGCAAATGCGTTTGTCATAATGTCTTATTATAGACGATAAAACTACATAAATCAAGGTTTTTTCGCGCAAGCGCGCTTATACGCGCGTAAAATCCGCGCGCGAAGCGGGAAAATCGGACGTTTCGCCTCTCGCGTTTTAAGAAAAATCCGCAGTTTATATCCGCAATACGAACAAATTAAAAATTGCGATTCACTGTGCCTTATACGCATACAAACGCCAATGGCGGTTTATGCCGTAGCGAATAATCAAACTCACCGCTCAATCAACGCCGTATGCGTACCTCGAAATCGCGTTGCAAAGCACGGCGGCGATTGCAACCTGATATTCGGTTTTTTGAAGATTCACTTCGTCGGCGTAATTGCTCAAAAATCCGCATTCCACGATTGCGGACGGATAGGGGCTACATTCCAAAAGATATTTTTGGGCGCAAAGCGCGCTGTATTCTCTGCCGCCTTCTTTGGCGTTTATCTCTTTGTTGAGTGCGTTTTGCAACGCGGTTGCCAACTCTTTGCCGCCCTCGCTCTGCTTCGAATAGAAAACTTGCGCGCCTCGCCTCGACGGCAACGAATAGAAATTCATATGTATGCTCACGACAAGACAAGGTTTTGCGTCGTTCACGATTTGTCCTCGCTTAAACATATCTGCGCGTTTTTTGTTGTCCGTCACGCCCTCGAACGTGTGCATAACGTCGTTTCGGCGAGTGTATACGACGTTGAATCCGCAAGCGGTGAGCATTTGTCCGAGATAATTTGCAATGATTAGATTCAAGGTTTTTTCTTCCACGCCCGAGTTTTTGCCTTTTACGCCGCCGTCCGCGCCGCCGTGTCCCGCGTCAACGACAACCGTTAAAGTTTTCGGTTTTTCGCCCCTAATCGCGCGCACGGCAAACGGCGCGCCCAAACAATAAACGACAAGCAATGCGGCAATTCCGCATATCGTGAAAATTTTTTCTATGGTGTTGTTTCGACAAAATCCGACTCGCATATAGTTACAAAAGAAATCATATTCATACAAGCATAAAAATACCACCTTTTCCACAAAGTTATCCACATTTTGCCCCGAAATTGTGGACAAGTCGGTGGATAACCCCTGTTTTTCTCGTACAAAACGTATTTTTCATTGATTGAAAATTTTGTCGAAAAAAGCGGTATTCTAACCGCAAATTCGACTTTTTGCGACAAATTTTTCGTATTCTATCGCCCTCTTTTTTTCGTCGTTCGGGCATAAAAAATCCGACTTTCGCATACCGTCAAAAGAGGTGAAAACTATGATTGAATTGTCTTCTCTTTTATTCAAACCGATTATCGAACGCGAGCATTCAAAAGTCGTCGGGCGCATAAAAAATGCATATTTTTCGCAAGGTTGCAACTGTATTGCATATTTTGTCGTTTCGTCTTGCAAAAACGACTGCGACGCGCTGTTGCCCATCGACGAGGTTTTGTGCTTTTGCGACGCGCTTATAATCCAAAACGACGCGAACGTGAGATGTGTAAGCGACGTTGACTTCACCGCATTTTCAAGCGGCGTTATCGGTATGGACGTATACACGCAAAGCGGTATTCTAAAAGGCAAAATCACAAAAGTGGACTTTGCAAAAAGCGGAAAAGTGTCCAAACTCTACACCGAAACCGAACAGTTTTCGCCGCAAAACGTAGCGTGCGTGGGCGATGTGATTTTGCTTAAAGCCGCAAAACAAAGCAAAGCGAAAAAGCAAACTATCCCCCGCCCCGAAAACGAAACGACGGTGTTTGCCCTAAAAGCCGATTCGGCGCAAAAAGAACCGATTAGAATCACAGAAAACAAAAATACAAACGCCACGACCGTAGTTGCTATATCTGCCGCAGACACGGCGAATACAGATACACCACAGACGAAAACCGAAGCGCAATTCACGCCCGTTCAAGTGACCAACGCGCCTATGGCGAAAAGACCTACGGACGATTCGCCGCTGTTTTCGAGCAATGCGCTCAAACTTTTGGACGCACCCGAAACCGACGACGATTCGCACACGCCAGCGAGAATAATATCCGATTATACGTTCTTGCTCGGCAGAGTGCTTTCGGGCGATTTGACGTCCTACGCAGGCACGATTATAGCCAAAGCAGGCACGGTTATCGACGATTCTCTCGTCGAAAAATCCCGCCTTTGCGGCAAACTGGTTGACTTGGTATTGCTTGCAAAAGCAATGAATAATTAATAATGAATAATTAATAATTGTGGGTGGGGTTATACCCCACACCCCAAACGAAAACTTATTCGAAGCCTACTCGTACACGGAATATGCAACTTCGAAGACGAGGTAAAAACCGCCGTCCGCGAACTTGCAGAGCGGACTTTTAACGCGCACTCATTCGAAGCGTACTTATACAACTACTCTGCCCTTTCGCAGACGGAACACGAGCCGCAACGGCGGCGAGAAAAGCGAGCGTCGAAGCACGATGGTCAGTACGAGAATGCGTGGCATTCTGTTGCGAAACCGCCACGCAGTCGAAGTGGCACGGCTTTCATCCGATTTGTATTGCCAACAGCCCGTCCACCGTTCGTTGCTCGCAACGAACTAGCGATTGTACGAAGTCAATCGCGTCAGTGTTGTCCCCCGC
>URTQ01000081.1 GCA_900550855.1 uncultured Eubacteriales bacterium | reverse complement strand
CGCTCGGCTTATTCCAGTGCGACAGTCGCTTTGCGATATGATTTATCACCGCTTGTTTTTGAGAGGCGGTAAGTTCCTCGCCCTCGACGAGCAACTTGATGTACGGCTTGCCGTTTACGCGATACTCTATGCAGGCGCACTCGTTAACGAACGGCAGTTCGCTCGCAACCCTCTCTATCTCGCTCGGAAATACGTTGATTCCCGAAATCTTTATCAATCTCTTTTTTCTGCCCATAAAAAACAGTTTTCCGCTGTCGTCGCGCTTGAAATAGTCGCCCGTTCTCACCCACGTTTTGCCGTCAAGCGCAATCAACGCTTTTTGGGTGGCTTCCTCGTCGCCGACGTAGCCGCTCATAATCTGGTCGCCCGACACGAGCAATTCGCCGACAGTGCCGTCTTGAACTTCGCAAAGATTTTCGTCCACGACTCGCACTTCCACGCCGTTTATGGGTTTGCCAACCGACCCCGACTCGAAATCGCCTTTGGACACCGTGCATACGCTCGCCGTTTCGGTGAGTCCGTAACCAGGGGACAATACGCCCTTGCCGCCGCACTCTTTCATAACCTTGTCGAATTTGTTTACGAGTTCCTCTGCAACGAGGTCGCCGCCGACGTAAATATCTTCTATGCACGAAACGTTATCCCCCGAAAACTCGTCGAGAGCAAGCAGTTTTTGCACCATTCTCGGCACTGCTATCATAGTGGTTATGCGGTTTTTGGCAATGACTTTGACCGTCTTTTTCGCATTGAAAATCGGAAGCAACACCGAGCGCATATTAGTGGATATGGACGCATGCACGCCCACGCACAAGCCGAAGCCGTGAAACATCGGAAGGGACGCGAGCATTGCGTTCTTTTCTGAAAATTTGTCGCCGAGATATTGCAAAAGATTGCCTGCCATCGCGTTTGCCGCGCGAGAAGATATGGCAACCGTTTTAGGCTCGCCCGTAGTGCCGCCCGATTGCATATAAAACACGATTTCCTCGCCGTCGCCGACGAACGGTTCGAATTTCGTTTTGCGAGGAAGACCTATATAATCGTAAATTCCGAAATGGCAAATAATGCGCCTTGCGCCCTTCGATTTGGGGAAATACGCGCATTGATTTATATCGCTCAAAAACACCGCTTTGGGTTGAAGTTTGTCAAACGCCGCGCCAAATTCGTCTGCGGAAAGTTTGGGGTGAATCATAGAGGCAATCACGCCTATTCTCGAACAAGCGTACGTCGCCACGACCGCTTGTCTGATGTTGGGAAGGGCAATCATAACCACGTCGCCTTTGCCTATGCCGAGTCTGACAAGACCGCCTGCCACCCTGTCTATCTCTTTGAAAAAGGTTGCGAAATTCATTTTTCGCGCGCCGTGAACAACGGCAATCTCGTCGCCGTGCTTTTCGCGGTAGGTGCGCATAAAATCGTATAAACTTTTGTGTACGTCAACCATAATAAAAATTATACATTATCAAACACTTGTAGTCAATAACGGTTTTCCCTCGAAACAGCCGATTTTAAGCGATTTTTTCAAAATTTTCCGCATTATCGAAAAAAGTTTATCCATTTAGGTATAAACGCTATCGATTGCGGACATAATCGAGGCAACTTGGAGGTAAAACAATGAGCAAATTCACAGTTGCAATGAAGCGTTTTGGCGGTTTTCTCAAACGCAACGCAGTCTATTTTCTTATCATTTTGTGCATAGCCTCGGTTGCCACGGTCATCGCCCTCGCGGTCACTCGCAACTCTGCTTTGCAAAATCCCGACGCGTCTGTCTCGGACAATCAGCAAGACGAGCCGACGATTAAACCCGACGACCCGACCGACGACCCCGTCGACAAGCCGGACGATCCCGTCAACCCCACCCCCGTGGACGAAAAGCAAAAGTTCTACGCGCCCGTCAACGACGGCACGGTGAGCAAAAACTACTCGGACACCGCGCTCGTGTGGAATCCCACCCTCAAACAATACTCGACGCACCTTGCTCTCGACTTCACGTCCGAAGACAAAAACGTGTTTGCGTCCTGCGACGGTACGGTGAAAGAAACGGGCTACAACGCGCTTGACGGATATTACGTCATTCTCACCCACAAAGACGGATATGAAACGAGATATCTCTCTTTGGAAGCGGAAAGCACTCTCAAAAAGGGCGCGACCGTAAAGCAAGGTCAACTTCTCGGCAAAGCGTCCACCACGCAAGGCAGCGAAAGTCTTGACGGCGACCACGTTCACTTCGAAGTTCTCAAAGACGGCGTAAACGTCAATCCGCTCGAAATTATGGTATCGAGCAGTAAATAAGCAAAAATCATCGCAAAAAAACAAACCCTCGCCGCTGTGCGAGGGTTTGCTTTTTATGAATTAATAATTAATTTTCACCTTACCAGCGGCACTATGTCTTTGACTTTGTCGAGAACGTAGTCGGGTTTGATTTTCGACGTCGGAAGCATATCCGCTGTCGTTTCGCCCGAAAGCACGAGTATGGACACGAATCCGCAATTCTTGCCGAAAGCAACGTCCGTGTACAGTCTGTCGCCGACCATTGCGATTTTCTTTGCGGGAAGATTGTACTTCATCGCAAGACGCTCGCCTGCCGTTTTGTGCGGTTTGCCCATAATGATGTCGGGGGTGCGCCCCACCGTCAGACGTATCGCTTCGATAAGCGCACCGACGTCGGGCATCGGACATTCCGGCGCGGGACAGAAGAAGTCGGGGTGCGTAGAGATGTACGGAAGCCCTTTGTTGAGGAATTTGCAGAATCTGTACAACTTGTCGTAGGTGAGCGACGTGTCGAAGCCTATCACACACAAGTCGGGATTTTCCTCGTCGAGTTCGATGCCGTAAAGGGCAAACTCGCTTTTTAGTCTGTCGTTACCGAGCAAAAATACCTTTTTGCCGCGATAGTTGTCCAAAAGGTATTCGCAAGTGACTTGTCCGCTTGTGTAAATCTCGTCCGCATAGGTGCGAAGTCCGAGATTGTTGAGCCTTGCGATGTAGTCGGTGTGCATTCTCGACGAATTGTTGGTGAAAAAGCAGATACGCTTTCCCATCGCGCGCAACTCGTTGATTGCAGCAAAAGAGCCTTCGATTTCCTCGTCGCCGATGTACACCGTGCCGTCAAGGTCGAACACAAACAATTCTACGTCTTTGATGTTTTTCATTTTGTCCTCTGTATTATTTTACGCCGTAAAAACGCCGTCGTTGATTTTTGTTATGCGGCGATTCTGTCGAGAATACCGCTTGCAAACGCGTACCCTGCAAGCGAATCGCTCGTCGCGCCCGCAAGGCGCATACATTCGATAACTTCGCTCGCGCTGATTTCGCTTTTGAGCCAGTAGCCTGCGTCGAGATACAGCCGCCGCCAGAATCTTTGCATCGAGTGCACGTCCGCCCCGGCAAGTTTTTCGAGCAAGTCGAGCCTATATTCGCCGAGTATATAACTGATTCTAAAATAACCGTTTATATCGAAAAAGTCAACGCATTTGGAATTATCCGCCACGCCGAGTTTGTCAAGTTTGTCCAAAGCCTCGCAAATGCAAGACGGCGGCGCGCAATCGATAGAGGGCGACGACAAAAACGCAGAGTAGAACGAGCAAAGAGCCGCGCTCGCCAAAAATCTGTATTCGCCGCAAAGGCGCGGTTTTCTGCCCTTGGATTTTGCAAGCGCGCACATAATTTCCGCCATACGCTCGGCGGTGTCTTTCCCCTCTTTCGCAGACGATATTTCAAGCAACTTGCACGCAAGTTCCGATAACGATTCGGCAGTCGTTTCAATCGAAAAATCTTTGACGACCTTGCCGAGTACGGTTCTTTGAAAAGCCCTTTCGAACTCGCCGAGTTTTTGCGAAAACAAAATCCCGTAACCTGCGGCGATTTGCTCGTTTCGGCATTTTACGAGTATGTTTTCGTCAATAAACACTTGATTCGGCGATTTTCCGCACATTATATCGTCGCTCGTCGGGGCGCAAAAAAGCATAGACCAACCCGCGTCGGCGCGCTCTGAAATTTGCTTTGCAAGCCTTGCGCCGCTCTCTTGTCCTACGCAAAAAACGTATCTTATATAATCGGGAACGTCGCAATTTGCGTCCTCGCAAACGGGCAACGCGAACGTGCGATAGCCGCCCCTTTTCAACTCTTGCATAAGCGAATTTGCTTCGCTTTCCCATTCGTTTTCGTACACCACGACAAGCGCGCCGTCTTCAAACACGGAACGGAATCTCGGCAAAATTTGGGGGATGACGTCTTTGCCTATATATACGTCCGTGCGTCCGACGACGCGCCTTTCGATTGTCATATTTTCCATACCTGCCTCCGCCCTAAATTTAGCACGGGCGCGAGGGGAAATGCCGACAATTTTTGATTGTTTTTGACCTATATTGTCGTTTTATTTTTTAAGATAGGTTTTGCACTTTGTCGAGAACGCGGTGTCTCTGACGTCGATTTGCGCATTTGCGCAAAGTCCGTTGTTGTTGAACGCACATTCTTCCGCAGAACATTGCACGAGGCTTTCGAGATCCTTGTCGAATACGTCTTCGCCCGCTTCCACGTCCGCAAAGTTTTGCGCGAGCGCGCCGCCGTCTCTCTTTATGCGGCTAAGGCACTTTGCGTTTTCGCCGATAGAAATGACGCCTGCAAGGCATACGCCCTTGATGTTATGTTCACAGTTTGATGTTGCACAGTTGATTTTTTCCATAATTGCCTCCGTTTCGAAGTTAGTATTCCCCGATTTTTCGTTTTTACACAAAAAAGGACGTATTGCCCTCATTCTTTTCGTTTCTATTGAAAATTCCGCACGGGTGTGCTAATATATTGTCAATCAAAGTTTATAAGGAAGTTGACTATGAAAGTAATTCTTCTCAAAGACGTCAAAGGCACGGGCAAAAAAGGCGAAATCGTCGAGGTAAACGACGGCTACGCTCGCAATTTCCTCATCAAAAAAGGCCTTGCCCAAGAAGGTACGCAACAAAACATCTACGTTGCCGAGCAACGTAAAAAAGCGGTCGAAACAAAAATCGCCGCAGAAAGAGCCGAAGCAAGAGAAATCGCAAACAAACTCAAAAACGTCACCGTAAAAGTCAGCGCGAAAGGCGGCGAAAACAACGGCAAAATGTTCGGTTCTGTCACGAGCGAAATGATAAGCAACGCCCTCAAAGAGTTGGGATTCGACATCGACAAAAAGAAAATCGAAATCAAGGACAGCATTCGCGACTTCGGCGAATTCGAGGTCGTTTTGAGACTCTATTCCGAAGTTACGCAAACCTTGAAAATTCAAGTTGTGAGAGCGTAATGGTCTACCCCACCTCTCTCGACATCGAAGACTACGTTATTTTGCAAAACACCGACGACTATGCTTTTTCGCAGGACTCGGTGTTTTTGGCAAATACGGCAAAAATCGACAAAAACGACAAGGTTTTGGACTTGGGGTGCGGTTCGGGTATTTTGGCAACGCTCGCGCTTATAAAGAAGCACGCCGCCCTCGCCGTCGGAATCGAACTTCAACCCGACGTTGCGGATATGGCGCGTCAAAGTGCGAAAATCAATCGCCTCGACGACAAACTTACGATCGTTGACGGCGACGTGAAAGATATAAAAAATCTCGTAAAAGCCGAAAGTTTCGACATAGTTCTTTGCAATCCTCCCTACTTTCAAGGTGAGCAATCCACAAAGAAAAATTTGTCGAGAGCGGAAAGCACTGCAACTCTTGCCGACTTCGTATACGCCGCAAGTTATGCGTTGAGATTCGGCGGCGACGCGTGGTTCGTGTCGAAAATCGACAGACTTTCGCCGCTTATCTGCGAACTGTCAAAACGCAATCTCGAACCCAAAGAAATGACGATTGTCTATCCAAAACTTTCGACAAGCGCGGACATCGTGATTATAAAAGGTCGCAAAGGCGGAAAGGTCGGGCTTTTAACCCACACGCTGATTGTCGCGGACGAGAAGGGAAACTACACGGAAGCATACAAGGAGATGTACAAATAATGGCAAAATTGTATATTGTCGGAACACCCATAGGAAATATGTCGGACATAACTTTGCGCGCCCTCGAAACGCTCAGAAACGTTGACGTCATCGCGTGCGAAGACACTCGCCATTCTCTTCCCTTGCTTTCAAAATACGACGTGCACGCAAAACTCGTCGCCTATCACAAATTCAACGAACAAGACTGTTCCGACCGCCTTATCGAGATGATAAAGGACGGTCAAAACGTCGCAATAATCACCGACGCAGGTATGCCGTCCATAAGCGATCCCGGCGCGGAAGTCATTGCAAAATGCCACGCGCAAGGCGTGGAAGTCGAAACCGTTCCCGGTCCTACGGCACTTGCGACGGCAATCGCATTGAGCGGAATAAAAGCAAGCGGATTTACGTTTTTAGGGTTTTTACCCGAAAAAACGACGGATAAAACCTCGATTCTGTCAAAATGCGCAAATACGGGACTTCCTATCGTACTCTACGTTGCGCCGCACGATTTGACAAAAACGGCAAGCACTTTGCTTGACGTACTCGGGGACAGAACGGTATACGTCGCGCGCGAACTTACCAAAATTCACGAGAGCGTAACCGTAACGTCGCTTGCGAATTTCGAGTGCGAGGAACGCGGCGAAATCGTTATGATCGTTGACGGAATCGCCACGCAAAATCCGCTCAACGCTTTGTCCGTTGCGGAACACATAAGCCATTATATAAATTTAGGAATGGACAAAAAAGACGCCGTAAAGCAAGTCGCAAAGGATAGAGGGATACCTAAGAACGAGGTCTACCAACAAGCCCTCGAACTATAAAAGGTCGCTATTTAGCGAATAACTGTGTCAACGCCCTTTTGCGCATCCGTCACGTACGATTTAGTACGCTCCTGTCTGTGAAAGCGACTCTTTCTTGTTCTTTATCCAAATATCACAGTTTTTATTTACCGTTTACTTCGCCATAGAACGCCGTTGCAAAATGATTGCTTTTAATATTTATTCTCGACATAATGACACAGTTATTCGTCTATCACATTTTCTATAAGACTTCGCTAAATCGATGAATAACGCGAAAGGCACGGCTTGAATCAAGAC
>URTQ01000080.1 GCA_900550855.1 uncultured Eubacteriales bacterium | reverse complement strand
AAAAAAAAAATTGTGTGTTTCGGGTTCCTCCCCCCGCCATAGTGGTGGGGGTGTCCGTTATGCCGTTCACGATTTTGGCAAGGGTATTGCCGGTGCAGGGCGCAACGAGCATAAGTTCTATGCCCGATTTGGTGATGGTTTCCGCTTCCACAATGGTTTTTACGGGCGTTTTGCCCGTTTTTGCGACTATCAGTTTTTCAAAATCCGCTTGCTTATAAAAGCGCGTGTCAAGGCTTGACACGTTGTAACTGAACACGGGGATTATGTCGTATCCTGCGGTTGTCAGTTCGTCCACGGCTTTAAGCAAGTTTGAAAACGTGCAGAATGAGCCTGTTATGCAAAGACCGATTTTTTTCATTTCTTGACCTCCTCGATGTATTCGAGCATTGCTTTTGCCGCGCTGTACGGACAGGTTTTTGCAGGCAAAGCGGGGTATATGTCGGCGTCGATTGAGAGGTATCGCGCATAATCGAGATTGATTGCCGATTTCGAGGCGAGGTCGATATACACGCAATCCTCTTTCATACTCAAAAGTTCCTTGTCCGAGATAATGGGTGAGGGAACGGTGTTTATAACGACGTCGTAGGGCGAAAAATCAAAGTTGTTCATTGCAAGCACGCGCTTTGCGAACGCGTGAGCAGGGCGCACGGACGACGTGGAAGCGACGTCGAAAGCGACGTCGAGTTTGCCCAAGAGGTTGGCAACAGCCGCCCCCGTGCGCCCGAAACCGAGTATAAAGACGTAGCAGTCCGCAATAGAGCGCTTCGAGTGTTCGATGATGATTTGCAGAGTGCCTTCTGCGGTCAAACGCGAGTTTACCGCTTGAAAACGTTCGCTTTTATTGTAACTCAAAAGCGTTATATCGCGGCTGTTTGCAAGCATTTCGGCGTCGTTTGCCACCCTGCCGCAAAATACCTGCGCGCCGTCCTCTACTGCCGAAAGGGTGCTTGCCTCGATTAGAACGTTGGGCGCGTAGACGTGCGTAGGCACTTTGAAAACGACGCCTTTGAGCATCGATTTGAGATAAAACATTCTCTCGTCCGTTTCGTGTACGATTGCAAAATTCTTGTCCATACGGTATGTTATGCAACCTTTTGAAAATGAGTTAATGCACACTCGAAAACGAGGCGCACATAGTATGTAGCGAGGTGTGTATGGAAAGATATTTTTTGGGAAACAACAGCGGATACGGCTTTTTCAATTTGTATGAAAACGAACTGAAATCGACAGACAAAACGGTGCTTCTCAAAGGCGGAAGCGGCACGGGGAAGTCGTCGTTATTGAAGAAAATTGCAAAGAAAGCAAAGGCTATGGGGCTGGATTACGAACTGTGGTTTTGTTCGGGCGACCCGCAAAGCCTTGACGGAATATATCTTAAAGACAAGAACGCGGCAGTCGTGGACGCGACTGCGCCGCACGCGAGCGGCGTGGA
This sequence comes from uncultured Eubacteriales bacterium, assembly GCA_900550855.1. Classification (GTDB taxonomy): domain Bacteria; phylum Bacillota; class Clostridia; order Christensenellales; family CAG-917; genus CAG-475. The sequence continues at coordinate 5,726 of URTQ01000080.1, read as the reverse complement.
TATTCCCGTGATAAAGGACGTGATTTTCGACCTTGCTCAAAGCCTTGACGAGAGCAAACTAAAAGGAATGCGCCAAGACATCGAAAAGTATATGAAATGCAAAAAGCAACACTTTATGCGTGTATATCAACACTTAAAGTCCGCATTGTGTCATTTATACAATCAATTCGAGATAGAAAAACAAGGCGTTGACGAGGACAAAATCCGCGCGTACGCGTCATCTGTCGCAAGAGATTTGAAACCCGTGACGGACAAAAACAGGTCGCTGTTTGCACGTGCCATATGCCCTGCGGGCGAGAGCGAGTACTTCGACCACTTGCGCGGTAAAAAGGTGGTGCTTGTCAAAGGGTGCGCATACGCAAAAAAAGTGTTTTTCGACGAGATAAGCAGACTTCGCAAGGGTTTGACTCTTTTCCTTTCGCCGCTCGACCCGAAAACTTGCGAAGGTATAGTGTGCGGCGACGTGGCGTACGTCGAGAACGTAGGGCATTTCGCAAACGATTCAATCGTTGACTTGGGCGTGTTCGGCGAAAGATTCAACAAGGACGACAGCATAGAGGAAGCAAACAACGCGATTATGCAAACGGCGTTTGCGGTGGAAAGGCTCAACAAGGCAAGGGAAGCACATATGAAAGTCGAAAGCATATTCGTGCCTGCAATGGACTTTTCGAACAACGAAAAAATGCTGGACAAAATCAACGAGTTTATTTTCGAGTGACGTTGCAAAGACATCTTTACTTGACTTTTCGAATATGTTTTGATATAAGTTAAGTATGAGCGAAAACGAAGTGAAAAGAAGTCAAAAATCCGACAAGAACGGCGCGCCTTTTTCGAAGGCGTATTGCCGTTTCTTTTTGGGGTTGTGCAGACTTATCCGCCCCATTTTGCACGGCGTTTGCAGAAAAAGCGAAGCGTTCAAACGTCAGAAGAAAAACGGCGCGATGTTGATTGTGTGCAACCATTTGTCCGCATACGATTTTATTCACTTTTCGTCGGCAATGTACGGCGCGCCCCTCAACTTCGTGGTCGCTGAAAACATGATGTACTCGATGCCGATTTTCGCAAAATTGCTCGGCTCGTATCACGCAATCACCAAAAAACAGTATTTTGCGGATTTTGCGTGCATAAAGAACATCAAAAAATATCTCGACGCAGGCATAAGCGTGTTGATTTGCCCCGAAGGCAAAGTTTCGGCAAACGGCGTTACGGGGTCGATTGCGCCGTCAATCGCAAGACTCGTTCAGTGGCTCGGCTATCCCGTGGGCGTGATAAAAATGCAGGGCGCAAGCCTCGCTCGTCCGAAATGGGCGTACAATCTTCGCTTCGTAAGGCGCGGCAAAGTCATCACCAACTGCGATATGCTTTTCACCGCCGACGAGGCAAAAAAACTCTCGAAAGACGAGATTTACGACAGGGTGTGCTTAGCGCTCTATCAAAACGAGCATAAGTGGCAGATAGACAACGGAATCGTGTTCAAGGGCAGACGTTACGCAGAGGGTCTGGACAGGCTTTTGTATCGTTGTCCAAAGTGCGGAAGCGAGTTTGAAATGACATCTCAAGACAGTCATCTCACTTGCAAAAAGTGCGGAAACGACGTGATTTACGGCTTTGACGGACATCTCGTTCCGCAAGGCGACGGCGTTTGCCCCGACCGTATAGACCTATGGTACGACGCGCAGCGCGAACTCGTCGCGAAAGAAGTGGAAAACGACGATTTTCGTTTATCTAACACGGTCAATTTGTTTGTGGAAAACGAGGCTAACAACGGATATAGGTTTGTCGCAAACGGCGTTTTGACCCTCGATAAAGACAAACTTTGCTTCGATACCGATTGGGTAGAACGCCCCGTCGGCGTAAAATCGAAATACAAGGTTAACAATATGACGCTCGACTTCGACGACGCGCTCGGAACGGAAGCCGTCGAGGACGAGTTCAAGCACGTCGAATTTGCCGTGTCGAGATGCGATACGGTGGCGAATTTGCCGGGAACGGCGGTGGATATGTACGACGACAAGCACGTTTACAGATTTATGTTCGACAAAGTGCTTGCCGCGACGAAGTACGCGCTTTGCATAGAGGAAGCGTACAAAAAGAGCAAAAAATGAACGAAAAATAAAAAATATTTTCGTCGAAAAACCGTCTGAAAAGGCGGTTTTTTGTATGATAGGTCGCACAAAAACTAATTGATGTTGACAATTTTGTCGCGATATTGTAGTATTATATTTGTATTCCTATATTTATGCGCGCGAGAGTGCGCACACGTGTAAGGTGAAAGTTATGAGAAAGAAAGTCAGTTTGTTATTCATCGTTTTGCTTCTTGCAATTTTGACGGTCAGTATGGTTGCGTGCAACAAAGGCTCGCAAGACGCCGGAAAATTGCCCGGCGAAATAAATCCCCCCGACATCATCGACGACAACGACGACAATAGTCCGTTGACGGCGCAACTTAGATTTGCGTTCCCCACGGGAGCAACGTCGGTGTTTTATAGCAAGTTCACGGACGAGTTCGACATCTCGGACGTCGAATACTATGTGGCGTATCTCAACACCAAGACGCAAGCAATCACCGAAGGCATACACGGCAACCTCTCGGAAAATATGCTTCAAACGGACGACGATAGGGCGAATATCAAAACGGCAGGACATCATCAAATCAAGGTTCAGGTCGAAATAAGCAAGGACGAGGAAAACAATCCCGTATACGTCAAAGGCTCTTTCGCGCTTCACCTTCAAGACAGACTCGCACCCGTAAGCAAGGTTCAACTCAACTTCAACCTTATGGACGGCACAAGACGCGCGACGGCGCACTTCAACTGCTCGGTGTCAAATGACGGTATCGCAACCACGAGCGTACTCGAAGGCGTCGAGTTCAAAACGTGGGACGAGTTTATAAGCACTTTCAGAATGACAATCGACGAAGTGGACAATCTTCCCGCAAAAGCGCTTGAAAGCGTGTCGATAAACGGCGACGTATACAGCGCGACTTCCAAGAACTTCCCGCTTGTCATAAGCAAATCTCTCAACGGCAAAACTTTCGCAACTAAATGGACAAACGACACGGTAGACGTTACGTTCGCGCTTGCAGTTCCTTCGGACGCGGTTTTGGAAGACGGCAAGGTCGCGCCGAGCGATAACGAAGACTTCAAGGCGACTCAAACCGTTCGCCGCGATTTCGAAAGAGCGGTTGCGCCCGCAACGGATATTCTCAACGTCTACAACGGCTACTATTTTGCAGGCTGGTATCTCGACAACGGCTCGACCAAGGGCGTTTGGGACGAGAAAGACACGCTCTGGAACTTTGCAAAATACGTCGGTTCGACGGACGTTACGCTCGTGGCTCGCTGGACAAGACGCGTGTACTCTTTCACCTTGTACACGATGGGCGGCGAATTTGCAAGCGATATCAAAAACGCAACCGTAGGCGGTAAGGAAATTACGAGCGACGAAATCGCAAAGGCTAACGGACTCACCGTGATAAGCGCGGAATCCACATTCGGCATCGAAAGCCAAAAACTCACGAGAGTCGAGTTCAGCGGATTCGAATACGGCGCGGATTACTCGAAGTGCGTTGCAAAAATCGCGGTCACGCCCACCAAAGAAGTTTACGTCATTATCACCGAACTTAAAGACAAACTCGTCAAAGGCAACGGCGAATACGTCAGAGCAGAGGGCGTTTACAGCGACTATCAATGCCAAAACAAAGTCAATATGACCGTCGTTGACGGCACGGCGACGAAAGGCTACGTCAAGTGGGTGTTCAATTCGAGCGACAACGCGCAAGAAAACCTCGCAAGACTCAGCGCATATTACACCGAAGTCGTGTTTAAGAACGGACTTTCCGTCAAAGCGGACGGCTCTTTGCGTATCGACAAGATTGCGGACGAGTCGGTGAGCGAACTCATTATCCCTGCGGAACTCACATATGACGGCGCAACTCGCAAAGTCAGCGAAATTTCCGAAAAAGCCTGTATGAATCTCAAAGCGTTGACCAAACTCGACCTTGCGAACGCAGTCAACCTTACCACCGTAGGCGCGCAAGCGTTCGCGCACGCGCCGCACCTTAGAGAAATCGCCGTTTCCGAAACGCTCGCAATTCAAAGCGTAGGCGAAAAGGTGTTCTACGGTTCGGAATTCGAAAACAACTATTTCGACACTCACAAGGGCAAACAATTCATAGCTTTCGGCAACGTTTTGTACAAGTACGTCGGACAAAAATACGACGACGGCAACGGCAACGTCAGCGTAAGAGCGGACTTGGTTGAAAGCCTCGATTTGTCGAACGAAACCTACTATACGGCTGATAATTGCCCCGAACTTTCGCAAGAAGAAATCGACGCGCTCAACGCTCAACTTCAAAGCGTAGCGACGATTGCAAGCGGCGCGTTCGCAAACGCAACCGCGCTCAAATCAATCAAACTTTGCGACGGCGTGAAGAGAATAGAAAACGGCGCGTTCGCAAATCTCGAAAACCTTGCAAAAGTCGAAGTCAATTCGACGTCGAACCTCACATATATCGGCGAAAGCGCGTTCAGCGGCACGTCTATGCTTGAAAAGACGAGCGGAAACTGCGTGGGCAGCGCAATCGTTATCGGCAAAGTGTACTATCGCTTTATCGACAAAAACGCAACGTCGACTTCGTTGCCGATGAGCGTCGAACATATCGCGCCGTACGCATTCGACGGTTGCTCGAAACTTTCGACAATCGTGCTTACGACCGCCGACAACATCAAGACCGTGGGCAAACGCGCGTTTACGACCGCAACCGAGTGGTTGAAAGGCAGCGACAATCCCAACGGATTCGTTATCGTTAAGGGCAACAACGGAACGTCGAGAATGCTCGTCGAGTATTATTCGGAATCCAACGGAAGCAACACGCCCAACATAGAGATTCCCGACAACGTAACTTCTATCGGCGAGGAAACGTTCAACTTCTATGCGAACGGAATCAAGACCGTGAAGTTCGGCACGAATATCGATAGAATTGCAAACTATGCGTTCAACGGCGCAATCGCAATCGAGAGTTTCATCTTCACGAGCGTTAAGTTTGCAAACAACAAACTCGTAGGCGCGCCGTTCGTCGAAGAAAATGCATTTGCGGACGCAGACGGCAACCTCATCCACGACGCGAAGTTCTATTTCACCAAATCCGTACTCGACGGACTTGACGACATAAACAACGGTACAGTCACGACCGACGACGAAACCACTCTTGCGTGGGCACAACTTTACAGACTCAACAAGGACAACTTCGTCGAAGAAAAGGTTGACAAAGTTTATATCAACACCGACGTTATTTCCACCAAACTTCTCAAAACGGACGCTTCCAAGAACGCGTTCGAAACGACTTACGGCGGCGGAACGTCCTATAACGGCGTTGTCGAAAACGGTCTTATCGTTCTCAACAACACGGGCATCGACATCAAAGAAAATCTCGATATGGTCAAAAACGACGTGCAAGTCGTCGAAGTGACCAAAGACCATCCCAAGTTTGCAAAACTCTACGAAGAAGGCGTGACGAAGTACGTCGTGACGTTCACCTACAACGACGGCGAGGGTTGCCAAGTCAACTACGGCGACGAGTTCTTGTACGTCGCAACCGTGTACAACGCAATCAAGGGCAATCCGTCCTTCTACGTTGACGGAAACACCGTCCCGACGATCAACGTCAGAGGCGAAAGTGACTACTATCTCACGGGATTCGAGGGTCAAGACAAGGACGACACGTC
>URTQ01000079.1 GCA_900550855.1 uncultured Eubacteriales bacterium | reverse complement strand
ATCGCCATTATTATTTTGTCATTGATTTTTGCGCTTCATATTTTTTACTTAATTGTGATACACGAGTTTCTCGATTTTGCTTTCCCACTTCGAGATTTTTGCTTCGTCGTAGGTTTTGGGGATTCTCTTTGCGATTTTTGCCGCTTTCTTCGAGCGCATAAGCATATTGTTCATTGCAAGAAGAAGCGGAAGCCTCATCCACCCTCTCGCAACCTTGACGACGAGGTCTTTTGGCGAAAGCACTATGAGTTTGCCCGTCGCGCCTGCCGCCATATTGCTGTCGTCAACCACGCCTTTTTCAAACAACCAGTCGAGGTCGGCGGGTTTTGCACCCAAAAGCCAACGTTTGAGAATGTCGATGCCGATGTGGTCCGCGCCGCGAAGTTTGTAATACTCGACTTCGTATTTCCACAAATCCTCTTTCTTGACCGAGTCGGATTTTATGATTACGTCTGCGAGTATGCACGCCGCTTTCATAGAGTTTTCGATGCCGCTTCCTATCATAGGAATGGTCATAAACGCCGCGTCGCCTATTGCGGCATAGCCGTCGGCAACCATTCTCGTGAGCGGATATCTGATGGGAATAATGCAGGTGCGACCGCCGCGCACGACTTCGTCGCTGATTATAGGATTTGACGCTTTGAGAGCCTTGTACGCTCTGTCAAACGTTTCCTTCGACAACTCGCCCGCTCTGCCGATAAGCACGTTTACAGTCCCCGCAGGGTCGATTATGCTCCAACTTATTCCTTCTTCGCCGAGATGTTTGAGATACGCTCTGTTCGTGTTTTCGGGGTCTTTTACGCCGTCCGCTTTCTTGTGGAACGCGCGATACGCAACGAAAATCTCGTTCTTTTGCGGATTTGCAGTGACGTGCGCGGTTTTGGGAAGTTGGCTTCTGAACGGCGACATCGCGCCCGAATTGTCAACGACGAGGTCGGCATACACCTTTTCGCCGCCAACCGTAACGCCCTTGACCTTGCAGTCCTCTACGATTAGATTCTCAACGGGTGAGGAAAAGTGAAAGTCCACGACGTCCTTTGCTCTGTCGACGTATTGTTGGGCGAGGATTCGCCTTTCGGTCGACCAGTCGAGTTCCTTTTCGGGAATGTGCAAACTCACCTCTATGCGCTCTGCCGGCGGAACGAACGTCCAGTTGCGCTTTGGGAAATAAGTTCCCTCTTTCGGCAACGGAAGATTAAACATATCGAACGCGTCGCGGTTTACGTCGTCGTGCCAGTCGTACGACAAGTTGTCGTAGGAATCCTTTTCGTATACGCTCACGTCAAAGCCTGCTCTTGCAAGTCTTTCGCTTGCCACGAGTGACGCCATACCTGCGCCGATAAATACAATTTTCATAATTTCACTCTTTTTATGTTTATCGTGATTTGCTCGAAAAAATGCGTCAGCGATTAGTTTCGTCGAGATTGTTGAGCATAAGTTGCAAAAGTGCTTGCAACACTTGCTTTTCGTTGTCCTCGAAGTGTCTGAACGCAACTTGATAGAACTTGTGGTTCGCTTCCGCAATAAGTTCCGCAACCTTTTCGCCCTCTGCCGTGAGCGAGAGTTTCTGCTCGCGCTTGTCCACTTCCGAAATGGACGTGCAAATAAGCCCCTTGTAGCGCAGTTCTTTCACGCTACGCGAAACGAGAGCCTTCGATACACAGGCGTTTTGTGCAATATCGCTCGCCATACCCACCACCCCGATACTCGAAAGCACCACGATTTCGTTTGGCGTAAGGTCGTAGTCTTTCAATTCTCTAAGTTGATAATCGGTGTATTCTCTGAGCAATTTTCTGAACGCCGCAAAAAAATAAGCCGTATTTTTCAAATCCATATCGATATTATAACATCAATTCCGCCGCATTTCAACAAAAACTAAAAAAGTTAACAAAATCAACGATTTTTGAGATTGCGTTTCCGCGCATATCTTTTTTCGAATTATTTCCGCTATTTTCACGATTCGTTTGTTTGATTTCTTCACTTCGATTTTCGCGCTTTATACTTTTTGCTTTTGAGTATAGAAAAGCCGCACGCAAACCGCGTGCGGCTTTTTTGTCGATTGACGACTTATTTTTTATTCATTGTCTTTTTTGTCGGGACAATCTTCTTGCTTGTCGCATTCCGCGCAGTTGTCGTCGCAAGTCTTTTCTTGCTCGATTGCAACCGCTTGATTGTCTTCGTTGGGGAAAATCATTTGAGGTGCGCCATCGTTTTGATCGTCTTGCGCCGCTTCGTCCATGATTGCTTGGACGAGATTTTCATCGTTGTTTTCGTCGTGAGCGTGCTTTCTTGCTTCGATTTCAGCCTTTGCCGCTTGTTGTTCCTTCTCGTTGAACTTGTAGAAGAAAAGCGGAATGACGGTCAAGAAGAAACTGATTGCCGCGATACCGACGAGCATAAACCACATAGTGTCTTTGCCTTCGGGGGTGACGGAACTTGCGTCGTTTGCCGCAACGCCTGCCATATAGTAAGCCAAAACGCCAACGAATGCGCCGACTGCCATACCGATTTTGTTGATGAGCGTTTGCATTGCAAAGCAGATACCCTCTGCTCTTTCACCGGTTTTGAGTTCGAGATATTCGACGGTGTCGCCGATCATTGCGTAAGTGATGATGTTGCCAAAGCCCGAAGGAATACCTGCGATGACGAGTGCGATAAGCAACACGACTGTCGTTGCAGTGCTGGTGTATGCGCCGCGGTCGCAAGCGATACCGACGATAAACGCGATGAGCATTGCAACGCCGCCGACGATGTGCGACCAAATATAAGTGTTCTTTTTGCCGAATTTCTTCGTGCACCAAGGAACGAGCAAGGACGCGATAAGTCCGCCGGGAACGATTGCCATCGTGAACAAGGAATACATAGATTCTTTATCCATTATGTATTTTGCAAAATACAAACCGCCCGTGTAGGTGAAAAGCATTCTCGCCGCACCGCCGATACCCGAAAGCACGATGAGCATCAAGGGCTTGTTCTTGAACAAAAGTTTGAGGTTGTGTCCGAGCGACGGGGGATTCTCTTCCGTTACGTTTCTTTCTTTCGTGTTCTTGAATCCGAGATAGAAAAGCGGAAGCGCGATAACGCAGCAGATTATTGCGATGACAAAGTAGATCCATTTGAGCATATCGCCCTTTGCAACAGGATCGAGACCTTTGGTCATATTGTCGGTGATGATCGGGGTGATAACGGTAACGATACCTGCGCCCGCCGTGCAGAACAAACGCGCGATGGTGAGCAAGTTGCCTCTGCGATAGGTATCGTTGCTCATTGCGGTGGAAAGTCCCCAATACGGAACGTCCGCAACCGTGTAAACCATACCCCAAATGACGTACATTACGGAAATCGCAGCAAAGCCGCCGTCGTTTTTCGGATACCACGGCAAGAAGCATATCGCCGTCATAATCGCGATCGGGAACGCCATCCACTTCATATACGGACGGCATTTGCCCCACTTCGTACGCGTTCTGTCAACGATAGAACCCATAATCGGGTCGTTGAGTGCGTCGAAGATACGCGCGCCGAGCATAAGGAATGCAACCGCCAACGCGTTGAAGCCGATTGCGTCCGTCATAAAGACTGTCAGATAAGAACCGATAATCGTGCAAATAAGGTTTTGACCGAAACCGCAAAAAGAATAACTGAAACCTTCTTTGGGTTGCATTTCGCCGTCGCCGGGCGTCGAGCCGAACAACTTGTGCGCCAAAGCGTTGAGTTTAACCTTTGCGCCGACTTTTTCTGTCGTTTGAGAAGAATCACTCATAATTTCACCACATAGCATATATTTTGTTTATAAAAAAACAATACTACTGTATCATTATAACAGCAAACGTTCAAACAATCAATACAAAAAACCGCATTGTTGCATTTTAATAAAAAGAAAAATCGCTCACTTGTCTGAAACTCTGTTCGATAATCAATGCGCCGCCCTGTTTTCAAAAAGGAAAAGCAACCGTTAAAATACGATTGCTTTTTGCAATTTGTGCGTTTAGATACTCGAAATGATACGATAAACTCGTTATTTGTTCATAACTTCGAGGCATTGCGCAAAGAATTTGGTTGCCGTTTCCATTGCGTCGATGCTCACGCGCTCGTTGATTGCGTGAATACGTTTTTGGTCGTCCAAAGTCATCAAAAACGGCGTGAAACGGTAGATATTGTCGCATACGTCGCCGTAGTAGCGGCTGTCGCTGTTTGCGATAAACATATACGGCGCGGTGACCATCGTCGGAAAAATTTGCTTGATTGCGACGTTCAAATCGTGCCACGGTTTTACGTCGATAGGCGAAACCGCAGTCGCTTCCGTACCCTTGCCGTGTCTTTCGACTTTGACGTTTTTGCCGAGAAGTTTTTGAGTGTATTCGAGCACTTCGTCACTCGTCACGCCCGTGATGATTCTCGTGTTGATATTCGCCGTAACCTTGGGCGGAATGACGTTTTCTGCGTCGCTTCCGTGCAACATCGTTTGCGCAAAAGTCGTCGAAATAAGCGAATTTGTAAGCGGTATTTTCTTGAACACGAATTTGAGCAACGGACTCAAAATATCCCTGTTGACAAGTATGAATCTGAACGGGAATTTGACGTGCGGTGCAATAAGTTTGAACGTTTGCTTCGTCGCAGGCGTCCATTTGCTCGGCATCGGGTGCTTGTCGAGTTTGACGAGCGCCTTGCCCATAATTGCCGCCGCCGACGGTTTCGAGGGGTTAGACGCGTGACCGCCCGCCTTTTCGACGGTCAAAGTCATATTCATATTGCCCTTTTCGCAAGTTGCGATAAGTCCGAACAACTTGTCCTCGCCTATCATCTTGCCGTCGATAATCGTGCCGCCCTCGTCAACTATGTATTCGAGGCGGATATTCTGTTTTTTGAACCAGTCGCAAATATGCGCCGCGCCTTCTTCCGTCCACGCTTCTTCGTCGTGACCGAAGCAGAAATACACGTCGCGCTCGGGTTGCCAGCCTTCCGACAACAGTTTCTCGGCGGCTTCCAAAAGGGAAATCATCGTGCCCTTCATATCTTGCGTTCCGCGACCCCAGATGAATCCGTCGTCTATCGTTCCGCCGAACGGCTCGTAATCCCAGCCCTCTTTTGGTGCGGGAACGACGTCTTGGTGTGCCAAAAACGCGCCGGGAAGCAATGTCGAATCTTTGCCCGTAAACTTGAACACGAGGCTGTAATTGTTTATGACGGTCTTTTGCGCCGTCTTATGTACGAGCGGATAAGTCTTTTCGAGCCACGCGTGGTAGTCCAAAAACGGCTTGTCTACGCCCTCGAATTCGCCGACCATCGATACGGTGGGAATTTGAACGGCTTCGGAAAGGTGTTGAGCAATAAGGTTCTTGTCGAAATCTCTCGCCTTATACTCGCCCGCGTCAATTTCCTTGGGCTTGCACAAGAGCGTGCGGATTATCATCGTTGTCAAAAGCATAACGATTTACCTCTTAATCTTGATATGGATATTATAATATCGATTTTTAACATTTGCAAGGTTTATCTGCCGATTTACACTACAAACGTTGCAAATCTTGCTGTTTTACAGATTCGTAACCACGCCCACGAACAACGGCAGATTTGCGGAATCGAGAATCATATACACGAACGGTCTGTTCAGAATCACGGACGGCGTCGGGTCCTGCATAGGTCCGGAATCACCGAACAATATTTCCGTCACCGCGCTTGCCTTCGTTTTTGCCTCGTCAACGGTTATATGCGTTTTATGAACGACGCTCGTGAGATACAAACCGCCGTTCGGCGTCGAACCGAGTGCGGAAAAATCACCGCCCGAAAACGCCTTTTTGACGCCGAGTTTTTCAAGCGCACCGACCAAATCCAAGGATTGTTCCAAGTCGAATTTCGGAAGTCCTATATTGACCGAACGATTTTGAATATTTGCCAATGCCCTCGCAAGTTTTTCGCCCGTAAGGCCGTTGACAAAATCAGTAATGCTCACGTTTTCGTCGGGCAGTATCGCCGCAAACTTGTACTCGCCGCCTTCGTACTGTTTCGCAAAGCCTTGCGCGTTGTCGAGAGTGAAGTACATATGTTCTTCGTTGAACATCATCGAAACGGTAGACTCTTTATCCGTTCCGTTAAACGTGCGATTGCGCACGCTGTCGGGTGTGAATTTTTCCTTCCATTCCGAATCGAAGTCGAGCGCGTTCAAAAGTATCAAAACCTCTTCATCGCTTATAGTATCGACGATCTTATCAATGCCGCCTCGAGTGTGCTTGTACACCCAGTTGTTGATGTCAGTTATTGTTTGGTCGTCAAACGCCGATTCGTAAACTTGCGCAGCATAGTAGTTTTTGACTATATCTAAAAAGTCGTTTTCGACGTTTACCGCATTTTGTCTTGTCCACAGCGAGTTTGCAACATGCAACTTTTCCTCTTCACCGCTGTTTTGCATAAGTTTTGCGTAATACGCGTTGAGTTCGTTCGCACTCAAACCAAACAACGATTCGAGTTCAGCTTTAGTTTCGCCAACCGCGCCGTTAGTAACCATACCGAGCGCAACGGAAATCGAAAGCGGCGATATGCAAACATTGTCGCCCTTGTACAAACTTTGAATCATTTTCACGGAAAAATCGCCGTATGCGCGCACGAATACGTCGTCAACGTCTTTTGTTTCCACTTCACGCGATTGAACGCTTGCCGTCAACTCGTTTGCAACAATTTTACGCTCGTCAACCGCCCCGCCTTTATCGCAAGCGCAAAGCATAACCAAACACGCAATCAAAAATATAACGATACCGAATCTTTTTTTCATAGCATTTCTCCCTCTGCTTATATTTGCATAATTGACTTACGCTACTATAAATATACCAAACGGATTCATAAATTTCAATATCGAATAGTGCTAACTTATTAACATAGTGCAATCTTTTATATTTACGCGCGTATCCGCACGAAACAATACATATTGTACGAAATATTTTACGAAAAAGCGGTTGCCTTTCGGTAACCGCTTTCGATTGTTGTTTGTTTACATCTTCCCTAAAATTACTTTCTGGGGTTCTTGATGTTTGCTTGTGCTGCGCTTTTTTGCGAGACGGTTTTCAACCGTGTCGCTTCGCCTTGCGGCTTTTTAGCCGCACAAGCAAACGCCGAATACCTTTATAAAAAAAGCGGTTGCCTTTCGGTAACCGCTTTCGATTGTTGTTTGTTTACATCTTC
>URTQ01000078.1 GCA_900550855.1 uncultured Eubacteriales bacterium | reverse complement strand
AATAAAAAAACGGCTTGTTTTCGTTAAACAAGCCGTTTTATGTGAGATTGATTTTGATATTTTTCAATTCGATTGTCGAAAGGACTTATCAGTCGAACACTTCGAATTGCTCGCCTTCCAAAAATTCGGGGATTTCTTCCTCTTCCTCGTCGACGTCGGCAGCCGCTGCAAGCGAAAGAGTTTCGTTGTCCACTTCGTCCTCGTCCATAATGGTACGATTGTGGAAAAGCGTTTCTTGCGACGGCGCATTGATAAGCATAAGTTTTTCAAGCACTTCGTCGTAGTCGGGCAATTCGTCTATGTTTTCGATTTGGAATTTCTTCAAAAACTCGTCCGTCGTGCCGTAAAGAAGCGGACGTCCGACGGTTTCCTTTCTTCCCACAGCCTCGATAAGCCCCGCTTTCAAAAGTCCGGTGAGAGCGTATTCAGAGTTCTTGTTGCTTCTCATTTCGTCGATTTCAAGACGAGTTATCGGCTGTTTGTACGCGATTGTGGCAAGCACTTCGAGAAGCGTTTTTGTAAGTTCCTTTTCACGCAACGGCGTCAGTACGTCGGCAACGGTGTCGCCGTACTTCGGATTCGAGGAAAACTGAACCTTTCCGTTAAATTCCAAAAGTACGATGCCCGAATTGTCGCCGTATCGCTTTTGCAAAGATTTGATGATAGAATTGAGTTTTTGCGTGGTGAGTTCAGGCACTTTTTCGCAAATGTCGCTTTTGAGTATCGCCGAACCGCTTGCAAAAATAATAGCCTCGACAACGTTTTCAATATTTTCCATCGTCACCCTCCTCGAAGTCAATCGGCACGTCTTCCGTACCTTCTATCGCAAATATCGTTATTTCGCCGAAAACTTCTTCTTGCTCGGCGCGAAGTCTGCCGTATTTGAGAAGTTCAAGCACCGCAAGGAACGTCGTCACGATGTCGCCCTTGTCGTAGTCCGGCTCGAACAAATCGGTAAACTTCATTTGCTTGCGCACGCTTATCATAAGGCGTATGTTTTCCATTTGCTCGTGCACGGAAAATCTGTCCTTAACGACCTTTTTCGGAATAATCTCTTGCTCGTGTATAGCGGCGTTTGCAAGCACTCTCGCAAAGGCTTCGACGAGTTTTGGAAGCGAGAAGTTGACGAGTGCGACGCGATAGTCCTTGTCCGTAAACACGGGCGCGCGGTAGAAACGGTTGATCGTTTCGATTTCGCGCAATTTGTCGCTTTGCTCGACAAGCAAGGCGTATTCCTTAATCTTGTTGATAAGCAGTTGACGCTCGTATTCGGGGTCGTCCTCGGTGATTTCCTCGTCGTCTTTGGGCAGCGTGCGAATGGATTTTAGATACACGAGTTCAGCCGCCATCGTGATAAACTCGCCCGCATAGTCGAAGTCGAGTTCCTCTTTCGGCGTATTGCGGATTATCTCAACGTACTGGCTCGTAACTTCGGATATGAATATGTCCTCGATTGCGATTTTCGCGCTCTTTATAAGTTCGTAAAGCAAAGGAATAGGTCCGTCAAAGTCGCTCAAATGGTAAACTATTTCGGGTTTTGCAACGACAAAATCGCCCTCGATTGCCTCGGGCTCGATTATTTCCGCATTAGCGGTGTTTTGATTCGTCGAAACGGTTTGCTCGCTTGCCGCAGATTCCGAATTACTTTGGGATTCGGACGGCGAAACGGAATCGTTTTCGACGGATTCGGATTGCAAAACTTCCTCTTGCATACAAAATCCTTTTATAAAGATAAATAACGTATAGATATTAACACGCGCACGCAAAAAAGTCAAAACAAATCGAAATAATGCGCCGTACACGCCGAAAACCGCTTAAAACAAGCGGTTTTCGTTGCTTTTTATTATTGTCAAATCGAATATCATTTAGATTTTCTAATCGTTTTTGCAATTAAATCTGATTTCGATTATTTTTTTGCACTATGCTCTGCAAATCGTATTGTCGATTGCAAATCGTTTATTTGACGGTTGACCAGTTCTTTGCGATTTCGCCGATAGCGTCGAACAAGTTGAGTCTTGCAACGTCTTCGTTTGCAACTACGCCCACTTTGTCGATAACCACGCCGTCTTTAAGAAGATACGCTTCACCGACCTTGTCGCCCTTCTTTACGGGTGCTTTGACGGACGAGGGCAAATCGAATTTGATTTCGTAGTTTGCGTTGTCGTCGCGCGCCACGAATCTTGCCACGTCGCGTTCCACGCCGAGTGCGATATCCTTGCTCTTACCGCCCGAAACGGCGAGTCTTACGTCGAGATTTTCACCCGATTTGAGCATAATTTTGTTTGCAAAGTTTGAAAACGCATAGTCGAACATCGAACTTATCGCGGCGTTCCTGATTTTAGAACTATCCGCGCCGATAACGACCGCCACTACGCGCATATCGTTCTTTTTAGCCGTTGCGCAAAGGCAGAATTTCGCCTCGCTCGTGAATCCCGTTTTGCCGCCGTCGCAACCTTGATAGAAGCGCACGAGTTTGTTGGTGTTGGTTATGGTCGTGGTTCTGCCGTCGGGGTGCTTGTAGTCTTCGAGCCAAATTTTCGCGTACTCGAAATACTCTTTATGCTTGACGAGTTGACGGAACATAACCGAAACGTCTTTCGCGCTCGAAAAACTCTCTGCGGCAGGCAAACCCGTACAGTTTTTGAAAGCAGTATCGTTCATACCGAGTTCTTTTGCCCTCGCGTTCATTTTCGCCACAAAGTTTTCTACGCTGCCCGATATATGTTCGGCGAGCGCAACGCACGAGTCGTTTGCCGAAGCGACGATAACGGTTTTGAGCAGTTCGCCCGCCTTATGCGTCGTACCTGCGTCCAAAAACACTTGCGAGCCGCCCATACTTGCCGAGTTTTGACTTATTTCCACGTCGTCGTCAAGGGATATATCACCTCGTTCGACGGCTTCGAGGGTCAAAAGCGACGTCATAATTTTCACCATACTCGCGATGGGCAGTCTTTCGTTTTCGTTGCGTGCGTAAAGCACCGTGCCCGTTGCATAATCCACCATATACGCAGATTTTCCGACGGTTTTGAAATCGGTTGCGGCTTCGCACACCGACGTATTCGTAGCAAATACGGACGCCAAAACGAATGCGGACACAAGCAAAACGCTTAGCAATATTCCGCAAACGCTTTTAAGCACGCCGTATTTTTCGGATTGTGTATTAAAGGTTTTGTTTTTCATTTTTCACCTCACGCTTTTCGTTAGCGTGTATAAAAAGTCGAAAAGTATGCAAAACGCGCCTTATTTGCAAAACGAAAGAAATTTTGAGGAAGAAACGCTCAAAAAAATACCGTTAAAAGTGCGGTTTTCAAACTAATACAGCGTAACGACGATAACTTTGAAAATCGAACCGACGATGACGAACAACACGAACGCAATCGCGACGTTGAATGCAAAAATCTTCAACGTGTTGACAAACGACGGTTTAAGTCCGCCGTTTTTACAGCCGCACTCTGGCGCAACAGTAACCGTCGCGCAAAGCACGAAACAACAAAAAGTACAGAGGAAAAACGGCAGATAAATCAAAAGCAAGTTGATAAGTCCCGTCGTTTCGTATCTGCCTATCAGCGCAACGGAATACCACCCCGTCGCAAATCCGAGCGCGAAAAACGGTATCACAATCAAAAACACCGTCTTGTCGTTGATTCCGGCAATCAAAAATACGGCGTAGCACCCGACAAGCGCAAGCAACGAAATGAAAAACACTTTCACCGCGCCAAATTCCATATCCGCGCGCGCTACTCTGTCGAATCCGTCCTCGCTCACCGACCGAAACGCCGATATTATGCCGACGGTAATACCCAAAACGAAGATAATACTTGCGCAAATAATAACCTTTTTATTGTCCGAAACAAAAGTTTTCAAAGCGGATATAATCGACTTCGTTCTGAGAGAGCCTCGCATATATAAAGCATATGAAGCGCAAACGCCGATATGACAAAAAAAGCAATATTGCGTGACGTTTGGTAGGAATTTGCCAAATAAACCGACGATAAAAATGCTAATATGCGCTTGTGAAAGAAAACGAAATCAAAACCAAAGAATATCTTTTGAAACTCGGATTTCAACCCAACCTCAAAGGGTACAGACTGCTTGCAAAACTCATATGTTACGCACTCGACGGACAAGACATACTGCCTTTGAAATATAAAGGCTACGAAACGCTGTCTGCGGATTTCGCCGCGTCGAAAGCGAGCGTGGAAAAGGACATTCAAAACGCAATTTCGGCGGCGTTTTTACGCGGACAAGTGGACGTACTGTATACGGAATTTGGCGAAACCCTCGACGAAAACAAGGGCAAACCCACAAACAAACAATTCGTTCTCACCGCTCTCGAACGGATAAAATAGAACGCAAATTTGACGGCACACTATTTCATTATAGTGCGTTAGAATATTGAAAACGAATGATTTTGGCAACTAAAACAAATCGATTAACACTAGAAGCAACGACAGTCGTTACGGGTTAAAATGCAAGACGGGCGGATAAATCCGCCCTATATTTATACGTCGCACGAGTGCAACGAGTAAACATCTTTATACAATCGATATGACAAGTCGCTTTACGCAACTAATTTGAAGTCCTCGATTCTCAAATCATTGAAACATTCGATGCTTTGCGCTTTTTCAAACATAAATCTCGAATGAACGGCGTAGCCTCTCGTCGGATCTTGCACGAAAACGTGGGTTATCGCGCCTATCAAAATACCGTCTTGCACGATGGGACTTCCGCTCATACCTTGCACGATTCCGCCCGTTTTTGCGATAAGTTCCTTGTCGCTCACCTTGACCACCATACCCTTTTCTGCCGCTTCGCTTTGCGATATTACTTTCACGATTTCCACGTCGTAAAACTTGGGCGACGAGCCGTCAACGGTTGTCAAAACTTGCGCTTTGCCCACTCTTGCCTCGCCTTTTGCGGCAATTCTATACAAATCGCCGTCGGCAGTCGCGGTATATTTGCCGTACAATCCTATGTCGGTATTGTCGCAAATCTCGCCTATGCTCTTTGAAAGTCTGTTTACGTCGGCAATCAAGCCGCCCGCTTTGCCTCTTTCCCCTTTTTCAACGCCGCTTACGGTCGCATTGTATATCTTGCCTTCGTTGAGTTCCTTTTCGAGTCCCGTGTCTGCGTCTGCGATTTTATGTCCGAGTGCGGCAAACTTGCCGTCTTGCGTGACGAAAGTCAACGTTCCCACGCCCCCGACGTCCTCTTTGAGCGCAAGTCCAAGTTTATATTTTCCGTCCGCTTTGTCTTTTGCCAGCACTGCGGTATCTTTTTTGATTACTTTATCGTGCAAATATTCAAAAGTGATTCTCGGATTAGTAAGTTCGGATAACGTCTTTTTGAGTTTGTAGAGGGAATCCACCTTTTCGCCGTTGAGCGAAAGAAGCACGTCGCCTCTGTCGATTTGAGATTTTTCAAGCGGACATACGTCGCCGTTTTGTGTGGTTACGCTTCCTTTTGCCGCAACGATAAGACCTTGCGCCTGAATACTTATACCTATCGATTTGCCGCCTATTCTGACATAATTCTTGTCGCTATTCGCGCAAGTCTGCATTTTGTCGGAAAACGAATTATCGTGCAAAACCGCTTGATTTTCGGCAAATGTATTCTTGATTTCGATGTTTTTTAGAACGCTCATATTGCAAATCAATGCACAAAAAGCGCAAAACAACAAAATCAGCCTTATTACCGACAGCACCCTTCTTTGCGTTTTGATATACTTTTGTTTGTCTTCATTCTGCATACTTTTATGTTGAGCAAAATGAAAATTCGTTTGCTTGTAAATTTATGTAAATGAAAAGCGAACGCCGTTCGCGTTCGCTTCACTGCCAACCCTTTTACACAAGAACTACAAATACATAGCGGGTAATTCACTTTCTCATATAATAAGGTAGATATTAAATTGTCATAAATTATTTTTCGGATTCGAGTATGTTGCGCGCCATATATACGCCCATAACCGAAGCCATCATAAGTCCTCTCGTCCAACCGCTGCTGTCGCCGAGGCAATGCAAGCCGTGAATGGATGTGTTGAGTTTGTCGTCCATTTTGATTTTGTTGCTGTAAAATTTGAGTTCGGGGCTATAAAGCAACGTTTCATACCCTGCAAATCCCGGGACGACCTTATCCACCGCTTGAATGAAGTTGATGATGTTGAGCATTGCTCTGTACGGCATACCTGCGGTGATGTCGCCGGCAACCGCGTCTTTGAGCGTGGGACGGACGTTCGAGAAGCCGAGTTCCCTTTGCCAAGTACGCTTTCCGCTCAATATATCGCCGTAGCGTTGCACCATAATCTTGCCTGCGCCGAGCATATTCGTGAGTTCACCCACGCGCTGTGCGTATGCGATAGGCTCTTTGAACGGCTCTGTGAAGGAATGCGAGCAAAGAATCGCAAGGTTCGTGTTGTCGCTTTTCTTTTCCTTGTAACTGTGTCCGTTGACGACTGCCAAATCGTTGTCGTAGTTCTCTTGCGACACGAATCCGCCGGGGTTTTGGCAGAAAATACGCACTTTGTTCTTGAACGGTTCGGGATAACCGATGAGTTTGGACTCGTAAAGCACGTCGTTGACTTCTTCCATAATCTCGTTGCGCACCTCGACTCTAACGCCGATATCGACGACGCCCGGGGCGTGCGCGATGTTGTGTTCCGCGCACATCTTTTCAAGCCAGTCCGCGCCACGTCTGCCCGTTGCGATGATGGTTTTGTCCGCAAAGATTTCCTCTTTGTTGCCGCCCTTGCTGTCCTCGATATACACGCCTTTGCACTCGTCGCCTTCGAGAATAATGTTGTCGCATTGTCTTGCGAAAATGAGATCGACGCCGTTATCTCTCAAATAGTTTTCGATTGCAAGGTACAAATCGTGCGCTTTTTCCGTGCCGAGATGGCGAATGGGACAATCGACCAGTTTCAAGCCGGCTTGAATCGCTTTTTTGCGGATTTCCTTGACTTTTTCCTCGTTTCCGAGACCTTCGATATGCTCGTCCGCGCCAAATTCAAGATAAATTTTGTCGGTGTAATCGATGAGTTCCTGCGCCTTATCCGCGCCGATGAGTTGCGGAAGTTCGCCGCCCACTTCGTATGAAAGAGAAAGTTTGCCGTCCGAAAACGCGCCTGCGCCAGAAAAGCCCGTCGTAATATGGCAATAAGGCTTGCAGTTGCGGCACTCGCCGCCGAACGTCTTTGGACATACGCGCTTCTCGACGGGTTGTCCTTTTTCGATTATGCACATTTTTTTCTTGCTTCCGTTGCGCAAAAGTTCGATTGCGGTAAAGATTCCCGCAGGGCCTGC
>URTQ01000077.1 GCA_900550855.1 uncultured Eubacteriales bacterium | reverse complement strand
CAAGAGCGTCGTTGATTTTTGCAACGAGGTCGTTTATCTTTGCGTCGCCCTCTGCGATTTCGTCGCCGAGTTTTCTCATTTCGTCAAATATCGCCTCGACGGGTTGACCCGCTTTTTTGAGAACGGGGATTTGCGCCGAAACCTTATTTTTTTGCGCTTTGAGGTGTTCGATTCGGGTTATGGTCGCCTTTCTTTCGTCATCCCATTCGATGATTTGGGAAAAGTCCGCGTCGTAACCTTTCTTTGCAAGGGCGTCAACCACCTCTTGCGGATTGTTTCTGATTCTTGCCAGATCCAACATAGTATTTTCCTCTGATGTCGATGTAGTCTTTTTATAATTTTATTTGCAAAACGCGCGTTTATGTTTCAAATTCGCGCGTTAAAGCCTTCGTTATGCGATTATGTTCACAAGTCTGTTCGGAACGACGATAACCTTTTTGGGCGCGCCCGAAAGTTGATCTTTGACCGCTTCGAGTGCCGCTTTTTCGATTTCGTCCTTGCTTGCCGAAGACGGAACGGTGACTTTTGCTCTCATCTTCGAGTTGATTTGAACGGCGAGTTCAACCTCGTCGAGCACCATTGCGGCAGGGTCGAACGTCGGATAGGATTGATTGAAAACGCTGTACTTTTGTCCGAGCATTTCCCAAAGTTCCTCGCAAAAATGCGGCGCAAACGGCGCAAGCAAAAGCACGAGGTCTTTTGCGCAATCCTTGTAGATTGCGTTCTTTTTCGCCACGTTCGCTTCGTAGTTGTACATCGCGTTGACAAATTCCATAAGTCTTGCAACCGCCGTGTTGAACGAGAATACGCCGAGGTCGTTCGTCACGCACTTTATCGTGTTGTGGCGCACGCGGTTGAGTTCCTTTTCCGCCTTCGAAAGAGGCGCGTTGTCGAAGTTGACTTCGTAACACTTTTTGACGATGCGTTCCACTCTGTCGAAGAAACGGCTGATGGATTCTAGTCCGTTGTCGTTCCACGGACCGCCCTCGACGTAGTTGAAACCGAACATAAGATACACCCTGAAAATGTCCGCGCCGTACTTTGCAATCGAGTCGTCGGGCGACACGACGTTGCCCTTGGATTTGGACATCTTGTTGCCGTCGGGGCCCAGTATCGTGCCTTGGTGAACGAGAGAAAGGAAGGGTTCGTCAAAGTTGAGATAACCCATATCTCTCAACGCTTTTGTGAAGAAACGCGCGTACAAAAGGTGCATACAAGCGTGTTCCGCACCGCCGATGTATTTGTCGACGGGAAGCATTTTGTTTATCCACTCGGTGTCGAAAGGCTTGTCCTCGTTCTTGGGGTCGGCGTATCTGAGATAATACCAACTCGAACATACGAAAGTGTCGAGCGTGTCCGCGTCGCGTTTTGCGGGACGTCCGCAAACGGGGCATACGGTGTTGATAAATTCGTCGCACTTTTTGAGGGGCGATTCGCCGTCGGGCGTAAAGTTTACGTTATGCGGAAGGCGCACGGGCAAATCTTTTTCGGGAACGGGAACGTCGCCGCAGTGGTCGCAGTGAATGATGGGGATAGGCGCGCCCCAGTAGCGTTGACGGCTTACGAGCCAATCGCGCAAACGATAGTTGGTTTTAAGACCGCCCTTGCCTTCTTTTTCGAGTTTTTTGAGGATTGCGAGTTTGCCTTCCTCGCTCGTCATACCGTCGAACTCGCCGCTGTTGCAAAGCACGCCGTACTCGCAGAACGGAAGGTCGTCGTTCGAGCCGTCTTTGCTCTTGATAACTCTCTTTATCGGAAGTCCGAGTTTTTGAGCGAATACGAAGTCGCGCTCGTCGTGAGCGGCAACGCCCATAACCGCGCCCGTACCGTAACTTGCTATAACGTAGTCCGCAACCAAAATAGGCACGGCTTCGCCGTTGACGGGATTTATTGCGTAAGAGCCGGTGGGTACGCCCGTCTTCTCTCTTGTCGAGGACATGCGGTCGATTTCGGTGGCTTTCGCGCTCTTTTCCTTGTATTCTTCGACCGCCGCCTTTTGCTCGTCGGTCACGACCAAATCCACAAGCGGACTTTCGGGCGCGAGAACGACGTAGGTTACACCGAATATCGTGTCCGCTCTTGTCGTGAACACTTTGAATTTGACGTCGCTGTCTTTGACTTGAAATTCGACTTCGCCGCCGTAACTTCTGCCAATCCAGTTCTTTTGCATAAGTTTGGTCTTTTCGGGCCAGTCGAGTTTGTCAATGCAATCGAGCAATTCGTCGGCGTACGCGGTGATTTTGAAGAACCATTGATTGAGATTCTTGTGCGTGACCTGACTTCCGCATCTTTCGCAAACGCCGCCTTGCGCTTGTTCGTTGGCAAGCACGGTGTTGCAGGACGGACACCAGTTTACGGGTGCTTCCTTGCGGTAGGCGAGTCCTTTTTTGTAGAGTTGAAGGAACATCCATTGCGTCCACTTGTAGTAGTCGGGCATACAGGTTTTAATCTCGTAGTCCCAGTCGTACATTGCGCCGATGCGTTTGAGTTGTCCTTCCATCGTGGCGATGTTTTTAAGCGTGCTTTCCTCGGGGTGAATACCCGTCTTTATGGCGTAGTTTTCGGCAGGCAATCCGAACGCGTCGAATCCCATCGGCTGAAAAACCTCGTAGCCTTGCATACGCTTAAAGCGCGCGAACGTGTCGGCAGGTCCGTAGTTGTACCAGTGTCCCGCGTGAAGTTTCGCCCCCGAAGGATAAGAAAACATTTCGAGACAATAATACTTTTTGTCAACTCTTGAACGGTCGAACTTGTAAAGTCCGGTGTCCGCCCAAATCTTTTGCCATTTGCTTTCTATTTGCTTATAATCCATAAGCGCGAGTTACCTCTACAAAAAATAATAATATTTAGTTTAATACCATAACGGAACATTGTCAAGCGCGAGCGCAAACTCGAACGGCTCTTGCGCCGTATATGAGGCGCAAACTATCGGCGATATTCGCGATATTCGCATTTTTTTGAAAGTTTTGCGGCGTTTGCCTATTGAATAGGTCTTGAAAAATTGATATAATCGGTACGACGCAATCACAAAGAGGGAAAATTATGAAAAAACGTATTATTTCGGCATTGCTTATAGTCACGATATTCGCGACGTTGTTCGCGCTCGTCGCCTGCAACGACAAAGGCGGCGACAAGAGCGGCGACGGCGTTACGTTCGTAAAGACGGACGGCTCAAAGATTATTGACGAAAACGGCAACGCAATCGGTCTTTACGGCACGAATCTGGGCGGTTGGCTCGTGCAAGAGAGTTGGCTCGTACCCACCGACGTCGGCGCGACCTACGGTCAGATAGATATGATGCTCGAACTCGCAAACAGATTCGGCGAGGACGGTATGAATCGTCTTCTCGACGTTTACGAGGACAACTGGGTCACCGAACTCGACTTCAAGCGTATCAAAGACCTCGGCTTGAATTGCGTGCGTATTCCCTTCACCTATATGAATCTCACGAACCCGATAAAGAAAGTCGGCGACAACTACGAGCGCACGCCGTATGCCGAACTCACGGTTGACGAAAGTAAGTTCGCGCGACTCGACTGGGCAATCGAGATGTGCAAAAAGTATTCGCTTTACGCCATACTCGATATGCACGGCGCGGTAGGCTCTCAAAGCGGCAACGACCATACGGGCGACATTGCGTATCCCGACGGCGGCAGACTTTGGGGCGAAGACGAAATCGGCGAAATTTGCCGCTCAAAAACGAAAGAAATTTGGGTTGCGATTGCAAATCGTTACAAAAACGAGCCGACGGTTGCGGTTTACGACCTTATGAACGAACCGGGCATAAAAAAGAACGGCAACCAAACCACGACGACGAGAACGCACGCGTATTTCGACGAACTTTACAAGGCGATTCGCGAAGTTGACAAAAACCATATCATAAGCGTTGAATCCTGCTGGACGTCCTTCGACCTGCCCGACCCCGCAAAGTACGGTTGGGAAAACGTGATATATCAATATCACCACTACAACTGGGCGAGCGCGGGCGTTGCCAACGCAACCTATTACGGCTTGCAAATCACCGCAAACAATCTCGCGACCAAAAAGTACAACGTGCCTATCCTTATCGGCGAGTTTAACGTATGGCCCGACTCGCACGAGGACAAAGTGAACGCGACGGGAAGAGAGTCCTCGCAAACGGAAGAACAAGCGTGGGACGGCGTTATGGAACTCTATTGCGGACTCGGCTGGAACTTCACCACTTGGAACTTCAAGCACGCCGCAAAACATTCGTCGTGGGGACTTTTCAACTACGACGACGCCGTCGAGGGAATGGACGAGCAGGCAGACTACAAGACGATGAGCGAGGACAAAATCGCAAAAATCTGGGCAAGACACAATTCACAAAACTACGTCGTCAACACGTCGCTTACGAATTGCATAACGCCCCACCTTTCCTCTTTCAACACCAACGGCAACGACAATCGTTCGGTCAAGGAAATCAAGGCGGAAAAGGACTACTACATTCTTCGCGGCGAAAATTCCGCGGACGAGGATTGAGAGCAACGTTGGACATAACGAATCAATCGTGATATAATAATCGAATCAACAAAGGCGAGGAACTATATGTTCGTATCATTCGAAGGTTGCGAGGGCGTTGGCAAATCCACGCAACTCAAACTTCTCAAAGACTATCTTGAATCCACAAACCAGCACGCCGTCTATGTGCGTGAACCGGGCAGCACCCATATAAGCGAGCAAATCCGTAAAGTCATTCTCAACCCCGAAAACGACGAGATGACTGGCGTCACCGAAGCGTATCTTTACGCCTCGTCGAGAGCGCAACTCGTGCGCGAGGTCATAAAACCCGCGCTCGAAAGAGGCGAACTCGTGGT
The DNA here is from genome assembly GCA_900550855.1 of uncultured Eubacteriales bacterium. GTDB lineage: Bacteria > Bacillota > Clostridia > Christensenellales > CAG-917 > CAG-475. Next base: position 2,495 of record URTQ01000077.1, on the reverse strand, counting down.
GTGCGACAGATACGTCGACAGTTCGATTGCGTATCAAGGTTACGCGCGCGGTTTGGGCGCGGACCTCATAAAGAGAATCAACGCGCCGGCAATAGACGGACTCTTGCCCGACGTCACGATTTTCCTCGACTTGAAGCCGAGCGAAGCGTGGCGCACTTTCCGCATAACCGACGACAGACTGGAACTCGAATCGGCGGAATTTCACGACAGAGTTTATGCGGGCTATAATGCAGAAATGGCAGGTTCAGACCCTCGTTTCGTGCGGATAAAACCCGATTTCGACAAAAACGTGACATCGCAAAAGATTATAGCGGCGCTTAGAGAAAGAGGTGCTATCAAGTGAGTGAAATCACCTTTGAAAAAGTCTTGCGCGCCTCGCGTGCGTACGGACTCATACGCAACGATTTTTCTTCGGGACTCGGACACGCGTATATGGTCGTATCCCCCGACGACGAAATCGTCGACGAATTTTTCACGCTCGTAGCGGCAAGCGTTTACTGTCAAAACGGCAACGCCTGCCTCGAATGTTCCGAGTGCAGAAAGGTGCTTCACAACAACCACCCCGACATATACCACGTCTTCCCCACGAAAGACAAAATCAAGGTTGACGACATCGAACAAATGCTCGACACCGTGTCCGTCAAACCGCTTTCGGGACACAAAATCTACTTCATACACCGCGCGGACCAAATGAACGCGCAGGCGCAAAACAAACTTCTCAAAACTCTCGAAGAACCGCCCAAAGACGTCACGATTTTTCTGGGCGTAGCGAACGAAGCGAGCGTCCTCGACACCATAAAATCGCGTGCGAGAACGATTGCTATGGACGTGTTCGACGAGGACGTCGTATACGACGCGCTTATTTCGCTCGGCATAGACGAAAGCACTTGCGCCGTTGCGGCGGCGTGCAGCGAAGGTCAACTCGGCAAAGCGCGCAAAATCGCTCTTTCGCCAAAGTACGCCGACCTTTACAAGTGCGCGATTTACGTCCTCACCAACCTCGCGCGCAGTTCGGACGTCGTAAGAGTGGACGGAATCGTTACGAGCGAGTCGGATCTCAGCGGCCTTTTGGACGTTTTGAGCATAATCCTTCGAGATATGCTCGTGTGCAAACAAAATCAAAATCTTATGTTGTCCAAACACTTATCATCGGACATAATAAATTTGAGCGGACGTTACTCGGAACGCGCTCTTGCGGAAATCCTTTTCAAGATAAACACGGCAAGGCGCAAACTCTCTCTCAACGTCAACGTCACGGCAACCGTGGACGACCTGCTCTTTTCAATGTTGGAGGCAAAACATAAATGGCAATAATCGTAGGCATAAAATTCAAAAACACCAACAAGGTGTACTATTTCGACCCCAAGGGCTTGACCTTTGAGGAAAACGACGGCGTTATCGTCGAAACGGCGCGCGGACTCGAATACGCAACCTGCACAATCGCAAACAAAGAAGTTGACGACAGCGAAATCGTGCAACCGCTCAAACCCGTAGTCCGCAAAGCGACCGACGAGGATTTGAAACGCCTTGAAAAAAACAATCAAGACAAAGAGCACGCCCTCAAAGTCATCCGCGACAAAGTGGCGGAAATGAACTTGAATATGAAACTCGTGGACGCCGAATACACCTTCGACCGCACCAAACTCATATTCTACTTCACCGCCGAAGGCAGAGTGGATTTCAGAGAACTCGTGCGCGTGCTTGCGTCAATATTCAAAGTCCGCATCGAACTTCGCCAGATATACGAGCGCGACGACACCAAAATGCGCGGCGCACTCGCGCCTTGCGGCCGCCCCTGCTGCTGCACCACCCACCTTCCCGACTTCGAAAAAGTGTCCATAAAGATGGCAAAAGTGCAAGGATTGAGCCTCAATCCGCAAAAGATAAGCGGCGTGTGCGGAAGATTGATGTGCTGTCTTAAATACGAAAACGCGTATTACACCGAAACGTACAAACTTATGCCGAAAGTGGGAAGCAAAGTCAAAACGCCGGACGGCGAAGGCACGGTTGAATCAAACGATTTGATAAAGCAAACCGCACGCGTAAAGGTTATGCTCAAAGACGGCAGTTTCGACGTGCGCACCTACGCCCTCGAAGATATGAAAATCGGCGAGCGTCAATCCACCGCCGAAATCGACTCGATGTCCGACAAAGAGGACTGATTCAAAAAAACTCTAATCAAAAAGAGGCATTTGACCGACAATCCGTCGCACAAATGCCTCTTTCTAATGCACTCAATTTTTATATATTATGCAAATATATTTTTTCAACTTCGCCGGAAACAGTAACTACATTATCAACAAGCTTGACATCAATATTTTTTTCGCTTCCGCCTAGAGGTTTCAAATCTACTATTAACTTATACTCGCCCGGTTCTTTCACTAGATTTACAAGCATAGGTGCCATTTTAGGTTCATAACAGGTATATTACCTTGACTTATTACTTCATTTATCTCATCTATGCTATTAACTTTAATTCCTTTAATTCCTTCAAT
>URTQ01000076.1 GCA_900550855.1 uncultured Eubacteriales bacterium | reverse complement strand
TTTCGACCGCCATATGAGGCAATCAAAAAGACATCGACATTGCAAATCATTATTTTGATTTGGTGATGAAGAATCTCAAAGAATTCAACGCAATCGAACTCTGAGTCACCAAGCAGCGTCTAACTTTGTTAGAGCCATCCGCCCGTCAACTCATTTACGCATAGTAAATTAGGGTTGTCGGTCGGAAGCCTCTGCCTCGTTATACATCTGCTTGTCGACCCAGAGAACCGACTGCTTGAAATAGGATTGAATGTAGAAAAAAGCCGCTCGTTTGAGTGGCTTTTTTCTGCGTTATTATCACAATATACAATTTGCATTTCCAAAAATCAAATCTCGCGGACGTAGGGCGAACTCTTGACTTTCGGCATAGGCTCGTCAAGGTCGAAGTGCGAGGCAAACGACTTGAATATCGGCGTAACGACCACGCATTTGTCCAAAAGTTTAGAGAATAAACTTATCAGCGTGCCGTTGAAAATCGTCATTACGAGCGTTCCCCAGTTGATACCCACGAATTTTTTGAAGAACACGAGCGTCATAGTCGTGCCGAGCGCAAGCATAAACAGGTCGAAACAAGTTTTGAAAACGGCGGTTTTTATGCTGTATTTTTTGCTTATTCCCATAAAGAACAAGTCGTACACTTCGGGATATAAATAGGTTTTCATAAACAGCGCAATGGAAAACGCCGACATCGGCACGCCGAGAATAAACATCACGATTTTCGCCCATAAGTCCATACTTCCGGGGGGCGTTATCGTCGGATTGAACAAGGGAATGAGCCTAAAAAGGTCCAAAACCGCGCCGTATATGAGGCAGGTGACGAATGCGGACAGATAGGAAAGGCGAAATTTTTTCATTATTATGCAAAACAGCACGAAAAGTATGCCTTGCAAAACGTATTCCGCTTGCCCGAACGTGAGGTTGGGCACGACAAGGCTCAAAATGTATGCGGGGGCGACTATCATCGATATGCCGAAGTCCACGCTCGTGAGCATAGCGACGGAAAACGCAAGCAGCACTATTGCCGCAAGATAGACGACCTCGCTCGGAAGTTTCAACTTTTTCATAATACCTCGAAGTGTTTTTTGCCATAAAAAAACACAGCGCATAGCGTTGTGTGGCGAAAAGGTGACGTCCGTCCGGAAAAGTCCACATAAGGTTTTCATAGAGTTTATAGCACACTTTTTAGAATATGTCAACGGCGGATTTTTTGCGATAAAACTCGAAAAGCGTCGATTTTGGTTGTTGCACAAGTGTAAGATATGTGCTAAAATATGCTTATAATAAATATCATCTTAAAGGGGTGTACATTATGACATTTGCGCAATTTTTGTTCGTGGCAATCGACAAGATGTTCGACGGCTCGCAAAACAACAAGAAAATGCTTCGCTTCAAAGACGTTAAGTTCGAGATAGAAACGGATATCGCCTACGGCAAGGACGACGCCGAAAAACTCGACACCTACTACGTCAAAAAAGACGGGAACGAAAAATATCCCGTGTTCTTCTACATTCACGGCGGCGGCTTCGTGGCAGGCGACAAGCACTACCGCAGAGGTCTTGCCAAATGGGCGGCAAACAAAGGCTTCTTCGTCGTGAACGTCAACTACGGTCTCGGTCCGAAATATCTGTTCCCGAAGGGAATCCAACACCTCGTCGACGCACTCAACTGGGTGGGCGCAAATGCCGAAAAGTACAATCTCGACCTCGACAATATGTGCGTATCGGGTGACTCTGCCGGCGGCTATTATTCGGCAATGCTTGCTTGCGTTTCCACAAACAAGGATTTGCAAACCAGATTCGGCGTCAGCACCGACCTCAAATTCCGCACCGCTATGCTCGACTGCGGCATTTACGACGTCGGCGAGGCTCTCGGACAAAAAATGCCCTTCAACCTCACCGACAAAATCCTCTTCGATTTCAGCGGAATCCACGTCAAAGAACTCGACAAGTACGAATATTCCGACGTTCTCGCGCCGTTCGGCTTCGTAAACGAGCAATTCCCGATAAGTTTCATCACCTATGCGGAAAAAGATATGTTCTGCAAAGGACAAGGACAAAAACTCGTCAAAAAACTTCAAGACCTCGGCGTACACGTCGAGGAACATCACAGCACCAAGTTCTTTGACAACCATTGTTATCCGCTCAACTGGAACAAGGGCGCGGCAATCGAAAACATTCGTCTTTGCGACGACTTCCTCAAACGCGTCGTCGAGAAAAGAGTTTAACGACGTTTATCGAAAAACAAACACAAAAAAACAACACCGTATGCGTCGATTTTCGGCGCATACGCTTTGATTTTTGACAATATAAGAGGATAAATTTATGGCAAAAGATAAGAAGTCGATTTTCAAGCCGAAAGCGCAAGAGGTTGCGCCGATTGACGACAAGTATTCGCAAGAGGAAGTGGCGGCGGCAGAGCAACTCGTGCAAAACGAAGAAAAAGACAAAAAGATGTCGGCGGTGCAGACCGCAAGCGCAATCTGGACGTTGATTTGCACACTGTACTCAATCGTGTCGGTGTGTATGTTCGTCGCAAAGAAATGGGTGGATTCCACCTACACTTACATTTTGATTCCGTTGCTTGCGGTGCTTGTAATCGTGTTTATAGTGCTTGTCGTGTTGACCTTCAAGGACAAGAAAAAACTGAAAACGAGCATAAAGACCTACAAGAAAATTCTGGGCATATTCAAGGCGTTCGTCAACGTGTTTTTCCTCGCTCTGACTGCCGTGTCTATGGCAGGTCTTGCGACGGGCGAAACGAGCCTCGTCAAGTGGATTGTATTCGGTGCGACGTTCCTCGTAGCACTCGTGCAACTCGCGCTTAAAATAACCAAATTCGTTATGAAGCAAGTGCGCATGGCGGTGGGCAAAAAGTTCAAGGTGGAAGTGCATCGTTTCGTCGACGGAAAGAAGAAAAGAAAGACCGTTGCCGATTCCGTGCAAGAACACGGATACAAGCAATAATTGCTTGAAAGCACAAAAAAATCACAGGGCTTTTTCAAAAAGCAATTTTGCGATAAAATCGCAATAAACAACGTTTATATATGCAAAACCGACGTGTAAAACGTCGGTTTTGTGTTTTTGTCGTGAATTTAATTATAGAGAATATGCGTTTCGATTGCGTGTTTCAATGCCTGAGAATGCGTGCTTTAATTGTGTATTTTGGCGTTTCGCAACGTGCGTTTTTGCGCCGCCGTTTCGAGTTTTACGGGTTACTCGATAGAGAAAAATCTGTCGATAAGTTCCCACGATTTGTCGAGATACACGCCGCTTGCTTTTGCGGTTTTTTCGTTGAAAGCGCGGTTTTCGAGGCTCTCGTTTTCGGTGCAAAGCGAGTAGTACGCGCTTGCCGTTTTCGACGAGAAAAGCATAAACGGAACGGGCTCGCTCGTGTGCTTGCGCAAGGACACTGGCGTGAAGTGGTCGGGAAGTATGAGCATTGCAAAATCCTCGCCGTTTTGCGCAAAGTGCGACACGATGGGCGACACGATTTTTTCGTCTATAAGTTCGATTGCTTTGACCTTGCCGAAAGCGTCGCCTTGATGTCCGCACTCGTCCGTCGCTTCGATGTGGACGAAGCAAAAGTCTTTGCCGTTTTCAAGCGCGTTTATCGCCGCTTGCGCCTTGCCGTCGAAGTTGGTGTCGAGCGTTCCGTTTGCGCCCTCGACGTCGATTGAATCCATACCGCTGCCGATGGCTATGCCTTTTAGCAAATCCACCGCGCTTATCATCGCGCCTTTTTTGCCGTACTCGTCCTCGAAGTTCGGGATAGACGGCCTCGTGCCTTCGCCCCAAAACCATATCGCGTTTGCGGGATTTTCGCCGCGTGCGATTCGACGTTGGTTGACGGGGTGGTCTTTCAAGAGTTCGTACGAGTTTTCGATAAACGCCGTAAGGTCTTTGCCGAGTTCGCCTTTGGGCAGATATTCGCCTATACGTCTGTCGCTTATTTCGTGCGGCGGCGTAAGGTCGTTGCCAGCCTTTGCGTGCGAAACTACGAGGCAGTTGCGATAACTCGTGCCGACGTAAAATTTGTATTTGTCCGAAGAAAGATTGTCGATGACGCAGTTCATAAGTTCGCGCGCTTCGTCCGCACTTATTTCGCCTGCGCTGTAATCGAGCATAATTTTGTCCTCGAAAGGCTCGTCTTGCGAGAGCGTGACGAGATTCGTGCGCATAGCAAGGTCGTCGGCTTTCATATCTATGCCGATTGAGAGCGCTTCGAGCGGACTTCTGCCCGTATAGCAAGCGCGTGCGTCGAATCCGAGTACGCCGAGATTCGCCACGTCGCTGCCGGGGGCGAGTCCGTCGGGAACGGTTTTCACAAGCCCGATTTGCGCCGTCTGCGCCAAAGCGTCCATATTCGGTGTGCGAGCGGCTTCGAGCGGCGTTTTGCCGCCGAGTGATTCGACTGGATAGTCCGCCATACCGTCGCAAAGTATCAAAGCGTATTTCATTTGACACCCCCTTTGCGGTTATGATAATTCTTTCACTTGCATTTGTCAATTTTATGTGTTAAGTTATATTAATAAGCGAAAGGTGTATGGCATAGCCATACGGAAAGGAAAATTTTGGCAAAATCTGTTGACAAAAACCTCAAAAAATTGCCGCTCGGCGCGATAAGACCGCAAGGTTGGTTGCTCGACCAAATGCGTTATGCAAGCAATCTTCAAAAGCGTATCGGCTCGCTGTCGGGGCTTGTCAAGGACGGAGAATGGAACGGCGGCGAAAGCCTGCCTCGCTACGTCCGAGGTTTGATTTTGCTCTCTTGCGCTCTCGACGACAAAAACCTCAAAGAGAAAGTGTCGAGTTTTATGTCGCTCATATTCGCAAGCGCAAACGAGGGCGGCGATTTCGGACCTAAAAACACCTCGTCGCTCACGCCCAAAATCGAGGCGGTAAAAACCCTTTTGACCTACTACGAGGCGACGGGCAACGAGCGCGTTTTGCCGTTTTTGAAAAAGTTTTTCAAGAGCCAGTTCAACACCTATTCGGTGAGTTCGAGTTGGTACGATTCAAGAGCCAGATTGCTCGAAGAAATAGGCGCGATAGAAGCCGTTTACAGAGAAACCGACCTCGAATGGTTGCAGGACTTGGGCGAGAAACTTCGCGACAGTTCAAACGACTGGTTCAAACTCGCAAACCGCTTTCCGTACAAAAAGCCGTACCAGCGTTATATCTCACAAACGGCGCTTAAACATATACAAAAACAGGTTTTAAGCGTCGATTGTGCAAAAGACGGTGAGAAAAAGCATAAGACGCTTTCGCCCGAATATATCAACAATCAGTGGCACAAAAAGAAGCATAAAGTCGCCGTGGAAACAAGCGGCGTAAACCTTGCCAAAGCGGTGAAATATCCTGCCGTATACGGCAGATTTATCGGCGACGACAATCTTAAAAACTTGTCGCTCAAACTCGTTTCCGCACTCGAAAAGAGGCACGGAACGCCGCTTGGTATGTTCGCTTGCACGCCGAGAATCGCGGGTACTAAATGCGTGGGCGCGGTTGACGTCGAGGCGGGCGTAGAGATGCTCGAATCCCTTGTCGAAGTCGTGAAAGAAACGAGAAGTTACGAACTTGCCGACCTTATCGAACGCATAGTTTTCAATATGGTTGCTGGTGCGAGTTTCGACGATTGTTCCGCCGTACAGGATATGGTTTTCGTCAATCAGACGGAAGCCTCGCAAGCAAGAAAATTACCATATGCGGATGAGGACAACGCCTTCTACACCAAGAAAGCGTCGAGGGGCGCAATCGCTCTTTTGAGCGCGTATCCGCTCTTTTTGCAAACGGCGTGTATGGTGAAGGACGAGCAACTCAATTTCATCACCTATGCGCCTTGCACTATGGACGTGTCCGTCGGCGGCTTCAATCTCACGATTTCCGAGCGCACGGGCTATCCGTTCAGAAACGCAGTCGTGTTCAAAGTGGAACAGGCGGACGGCGAACCCGAAGTCAAAATCAATTTCCGCGTGCCGAAAAACACTTATATGCAACTCATATCCGGCGGTCAGATCGTGGCGAGCGGAAGCAAAGAGATTTCCGTCAAGTGCATACTCAAAGCAGGCAGCACGTTTATGCTCAAAATGAACATACCGCTCACCGTCGAAGAAAACGCGGACGGCTCGCGCAGTTTGTTCAAAGGCAATCTGCTTATGGCTCTCAAACTGCCTTGCGACGTAGCGCAAGATTCGAGCGACAGACGTACGCTCATCGTGAAATGCTCGAAAAAGTGGAATATCGCGCCGCTATTGTCCAAAAAATCGACCAAAAAATTGTTCGAGGACGAAAGAGTGGTCGTGCACGATATATCGAACGTGCCGTTTGCGCAGGAACAGCCGCCTTTCGAGTTGAAAATCCGTTCCAAAAACGTGCTTAACTGGGATTACGACACGAGCGGATTCGAGTCCTTCCCGAAAAAGTGTAGTTTTTCAGAGGAAAGCCTTGAAAGAACGTACGTTCCTTTCGGCTGTACGCTCACGAGAATAGCAAAATTTCCTAAATGCCTCAAATAAGAAGGTGAAATATGAAAACGCTTGAAAAAAAATACTCGAAAATAGAAAGGGTCGTGGCAAAAGGCAAGTTTTCCGCTTGCGTGTATCTGCGCACCGTGTTTCTTGCCGTGATTTTGGGCGGTCTTACGGCGGTCGTTTGGATTTTTAAGGACAAAATCGAGGGCTTGTTCACAAAAACCGAGCCTGCGCAATATCTCACCGACGACGTTATGCGTTGGGTGCTTTTGGGCGCAGGCGTTATCGTTCTTGCAAGTCTGCTTATCGAAACAATCCGTCTTAATTCCAAAGAACTCGTTCTCACGCCCGACAAGGTCGTTTTCAGAGAGGGAATCCTCAGCACTCGCACCGTCGTCATACCGCTTTGCGAAATAAAGATGGTCGAAACCAAGCAAAACGCCTTCGAACGTCTTTTCGGCGTCGGCAAAGTTCTCATCGTATCCGACGCGCAACAACCCTATCTCGTCAAAAACGTCAAATCCCCCGACAGATTATCCCGTCGCATTATGCGCCAAGTTGCCGACGTAAACGAGGCAACGAGGTTTGGGGGTAGAGGTGGTGTGCCGCAGATCCGTTTGGTCGGCACACCCAAGTAAAAACCTCGCTATTGAGCGAATAACTGCGGTAACGCCCTTTTGCTATCAATTCACGTACGCTTATGTACGTTAGGATTGCTATCAAAAGGGCGTTTTCTTGTTCTTCATCTCAATAGCGAGGTTTTTAATAAAAATGCACTTTTGTTGCGTTCTTCATCCAAATATCGCAGTTTTTAAGTGCGTAGAAATAAATAAAATACACTGAGGTGTGGGGTGTAACCCCACCCGCAA
>URTQ01000075.1 GCA_900550855.1 uncultured Eubacteriales bacterium | reverse complement strand
AAAAAAACCGCAAAAAAACCGCAAAAAAACCGCAAAAAAACCGCAAAAAAACCGCAAAAAATCAATAAAAAATCAATAAAAAACGATAAAAAAATACGCTCGGTTGCCGAGCGTATTTTCGTTGTAACGTTATGATTTTTGTAATATCGGTTTTATATAATGCCGATTATTCTTTGTCGGAAGCAACTACTTCCATTGCGGATTCGTTTGCGTTTTGGCAATCCGTGCATTCGCAGCAAGCGCATTGTTCTTCGTTGCAAGCGGCTTCTTCGGCTGCTTTTTTCTTCTTCTCGCCCCAGTTGCGCATAACGAGGAATTTGTTGCCGACAAAGCTCATAACCAAAGCGGTGATGCCGCCCACTGCTTGACCGGTGAGGTTGTAGATTTGATACAAGAATTCGGTTTGAGCAACTGGTTTTGCGCCCATACAAGCGGTCATAATCGCACTGCCGAGCAAGGTTTGAACGAATATAATCGTGACAGCCAAAATGACGTACATAATGCCCGAAATCACGATGTTGTTGGTGCAGTTGAAGGTCTTTTTGCGGTTAAGCACGAACGTGAGCACCTGACCGACGATAGAACCGATCAAAAAGCCGATGAAGTCCGACGTGGTGGGGTAGCCGAAAACGTCTTTCAACGCGCCGAGGTCGAAGCCGTAGAATTTTTGGGTAAGCACGCCGCCGCCGAGTTTGAGCAAAGCGGGAAGAACCAACGTTATGATAAGTTGCGAGCCGCCGCAGATGAAACTGAAAAGAGTGAAGACGACCATTTGGCGCACTTCTTCGTTTGACTTGATTTTGTCAACGAGTTTTTGAAGCCAAGCGGGAAGTTTGACTTTTTTCTTTGCTTTTCCGTCGGTCGTTTCTGATGTCGTTTCCGTCGTTTGCTCGGTCACGACTTCTTGATTTTCGACGCTTTCGTTTGTTGCATCGGTTTTGATTTCGTCCATAATTTTCCGTCCTTTTGTTAGGATTTTTATATCTTTAACAAACTGTATTATATATAAATAAACAAGGTTTGTCAACGACTTGTTTTTTCAAGTGTACAGAGGCAAAAATCGGCGGTCAGCGAGAGGACGTTTTTTTGCTTTACGCACTCGACTTTGTCTTTTGGCGCGCGGTAGACGTATGGGGTCATCGTGAGCAAGTCGGAAATCTGTTTCGAGGATTCGAGATTGAAAGAATATGTGACTTCCTTTTTGCCTAAAAGGGAAAGAGTGCTGCTCGGCAAATCCGTTTCCACCTTTCTCACGTCGTCGTAAAGCGCGCGGCGAAGTTCGATGAGGTGATTTTCGCAAGGGTACACCAAAACGAGAATACCGCCGCTTTTCAGCACTCGCGCGTATTCGTCCATAGCAAAGGGCGAAAACACGCAGACCACGACGTCTGCAAACTCGTCCTTTACGGGAATATCGTATACGCTTGCAACGGCAACGTCCGCTTGCTTTGCGCGCTTTGCGCAAATTTTCACGGCGTTTTTCGATATATCGACTGCGGCGTACACGTCGTTTTCGTTGCACCTTGCCTCGATTATGCGCGACAAATAGTAGCCCGTGCCTGCGCCGGCGTCCAAGAGAGTGATAGGGTGATTTGCAAAACGCGAATTAATCTCGTTTGCGATAGCCTCTGCCAAAGGCGCATAAAAGTCGCAGTCGAGAAAATCTCTGCGCGCTCTCACCATTTCGGCGTTGTCGCCGGGGGCGTTGGACTTTGGCGGAAGAAGGTAAAAATATCCCTCTTTCGCGCAATCGAAAAGATGACCGTTTTGACAAACGGCGTCGCGTCCTTTCATAGCAAGAGGCTTTTTGCATACGGGGCATAAAAAGTTGGTCATAAAAAGATTATAGCACCAAATCCGAATTGCGCAAACGATTTCAAAAGTCGATTGCAAAGCAATACGCTTTTGTGCTATACTCGAAGTATGTTGGAACTTCTCGCACCCGCAGGTGATACGGAAGCGTTTGACGTTGCGATAGAGAGCGGCGCGGACGCGGTATACCTCGGACTTGACAACTTCAACGCGCGTATGAAAGCGCAGAATTTCGATTGCGACAATATTGCCGAAATCGTTTCGCGCGCCCATTTTTACGGCGTGAAAGTGTACGTCACCGTCAATACGATTTTGCAAAACGACGAGTTTAGCGACCTGATATCGCTCGTTAAAGCGGCGGTTGAGGCAAAAGTCGACGCATTTTTGGTGCAGGACCTCGGCGTATGCAAGGTGCTTAAAGAGTGCTTCGAGGGGATTGTGCTTCACGCAAGCACGCAACTTGGGGTACACAACCTTCTCGGCGCGAAGATGTGTGAAGAAGCGGGATTTTCGAGAGTGGTGCTGTCAAGAGAAACGAAACTCGAAGACATAAAAGAGATAAAGCGAAACACTAATCTCGAAATCGAATATTTCGTGCAAGGCGCGCTGTGCGTGGCGTTTTCTGGCAACTGCTATCTTTCGTCGAAGGAACAGGGCGCAAGCGGAAACAGAGGACTTTGCAAGCAACTTTGCCGTTTGCCATACCGTGCGGAAGTAGGCGGAAAAACCTACGACGGCTACCTTTTGAGCGCAAGGGATTTGTGCCTTTACTCGTCGATTAAACAACTTGCCGAGGCAGGCGTATGCTCTTTCAAAATCGAAGGCAGATTGAGAAGAAAAGGCTACGTCGCGTGCGCCGTGCAAGCGTACAGAAAGGCGATTGACGAAGCGGAAAACGGAAAGAATCCCGTTCTCGACGACAAGACTAAAACTATGCTGAAAATCGCTTTTTCAAGAGGCGAATACCTTGAAAGAGCGTATCTTGACGACGGCACGCCGAAAGTCATCGAAAAGAGATTCAACAACCATACGGGCATAAAAATCGGTGTGGTGAGAATCGTAAAGGATTTCGGAAAGGACGGACTTTTCGAGATTACCGTTGCGACGAAATATCCGCTCGAAAAGGGCGACGGTCTCAAATTTTTCGACGGCGACAAGGAAAAGGCGAGTTTGGGCATAGGCGAAGCGAAGCCGTGCGGAAACGGTGCGTATTCGTTCGTCACCAAAACGAAAGTTAAGGTCGGTTGGCAAGTAAATCTCATTCTCGACGCAAAAGCGGACGACGAACTGTTGCGAGCAAAGCGTTACGTTCCGATAAAACTCGAAGTCGAGGCAATGGAAGGTCAACCGCTTGCTATTAAGGCGATATACGAAAAGGGCGATTGCAAATGCGAGGCGCAAAAGCGCACCGAGCAAGCGCTCGAAAAGGCGAAAAACGCACCGATGAGCGCAAACGACGTGGCGGCGGCTTGCTCGAAAGTGGGCGACAGCGGTTTTTGCGTGACCACTTGCCGAGTGAACACCGACGGCGTGTTCGTGGCAAAGTCGGTTGTGAACGCTCTGCGCCGCGAAGCGCTTGCCGAGTTGAAAGAGAAAATCATATTAGCGAACGCACCCGAAAAAGTTGCGTTCGACAAGGATAAAGCGGACGAATTGCTTTCCGTTCTCGACGACGTGAAAGAGGTCGAGGCAAAGCAAGTACGAGTGGTGAAAAGCGAGAAAATCAAAAGCGTGCTTGTGAGAGTAAACGAAACGTTTTTGCTCAAACCCGACGTTTATTCGGCGCAAAACATACGAAGAACGCTCGATTTGCTGGATTTGAGCGTTGATAACGTCATTCTCGATTTGCCGATACTTGCAAACGGCAAGGACTTGAAAGTGCTTGAAAAAGCCGTTGCGGAAAGCGGCATAAAACGCCTCGCGAGCGAGAATATATACGGACTGTACTTTGCAAAGCAAGGCTACGAAGTCATTGCGGGCGAGGGGCATAACATTGCCAACGTCTTTGCGGCGCGCGAGGCAAAAGCACTCGGCGCAAGCGCGTATATGCCGTCGTGCGAATATAAGGACTTTCCCGCTTGCGACGACGTCGAGCGCATTGCCGTCGACGAGGATATACCGCTTATGACGTTTGCGCATTGTCCGTACAAAACGATTTTTGAGTGCGAGTGCAAGGATTGCGCGTACAAGCCCGACCTCGTGCTTGAAAGGGAAAAGAGAAAATACGCCGTGCGCAGAGTGCGACTTTCTTCTTGCCGATTTGAATTGTATCCGCTGTGAGCGAATACGAGCAAATTATATCGGGAATAATGAAATTATGACTTGTCAAAATCAAAGCGTTGTGCTAATATAATTGCAAGCGAAAGCGAATATATTTGTAAGGAGATAAAACTATGCCCAGAGTTATCAGCGATGAGTGCATCCAATGCGGTGCTTGCGCAGATACTTGCCCCGTCGGAGCAATCGCAGAAGGTGACAGCAAATACGTTGTCGATCCCGAGCAATGCATCGATTGCGGCGCGTGTGAAGACGGCTGCCCCGTCGGCGCAATCAAGGAAGCGTAAATAGCAACAAAGATCAAATAAAAAACGGTGCGATTGTCGCACCGTTTTTTATTGCCGAAAATGATTTAAGAAAAGGGTAATTGCAAATTGAATTGAATTTTGCAGTCAAGGCGATTTGCACGATACGTTTAACGTTATAAAAAACGAGTAAAAAAAAGAGGCGACGTACTTTGAGTCCGCCGCTTCTTTTTTATAGGGAAAATTATGAGGGGTTTTAGTTTGTGCCGCCGTCGGCGGCAAGGGGATTAGTGTTTGGACGAAACGGTGATTTCGCCGTCTTTTGCGTCCACGACAATCGTGTCGCCCTCGTCCATATTGCCTTGCAAGATTGCTCTTGCAACTTTGGTTTCGACGTTGCTTTCGATGTAACGCTTCAAGGGTCTTGCGCCGAAGGTCACGTCGTAGCCGCCGTCAACGATGAGGTCTTTTGCCGCTTGCGTAACTTCGAGTTTGAGGTTTTGTTTGTCAAGCCTCGATTCGAGTTTTTTGAGCATTATATCGATAATCTTGTACACGCTTTCTCTCGAAAGAGGCGTGAACAGCACGGTGTCGTCAAGTCTGTTGAGAAACTCGGGGCGGAAGGTTTGTTTGAGCAGTTTGTCGATTTGCTCTTTCGCCTCGTCCGTGATGTTGCCGTCCTTGTCGATGTTGTCGAGGATTATGCCGCTGCCGAGGTTCGAGGTGAGAATGATTATCGTATTCTTGAAGTTGACCGTTCTGCCTTGGCTGTCGGTGATTCTGCCGTCGTCAAGCACTTGAAGCAGAATGTTGAACACGTCGGGGTGCGCTTTTTCGATTTCGTCGAACAAGACGACAGAGTAGGGTTTTCTTCTCACGGCTTCGGTGAGTTGACCGCCCTCGTCGTAGCCGACGTATCCCGGAGGTGCGCCGATAAGACGAGATACGCTGAATTTTTCCATATATTCAGTCATATCGATACGCACGATGTTGCGCTCGTCGTCAAACAGATAGGAAGCAAGAGTCTTTGCAAGTTCGGTCTTGCCGACGCCCGTCGGGCCGAGGAACAAGAACGAGCCGATAGGTCTGTTCTCGTCGGATATGCCCGCACGAGAACGAAGCACCGCTTCGCTCACCGCGTCCACCGCTTCGTTTTGTCCGATGACTCTCTTGTGAAGTTCGTCGGAAAGGTGAAGCAGTTTTTCCTTTTCGCTTTCCATAAGTTTGGTTACGGGAATACCCGTCCACTTTGCCACTATCTTTGCGATTTCGTCCGCGGTCACTTCGTCACGAAGAAGGGAAGTGCCTTTTGCGGATTTCTTTTCCGCTTCTTCCAGTTTCTTGGTGAGCGCGGGCAGTTCGCCGTATTGAAGTTGCGCCGCCTTGCCGTAGTCGCTGTTGCGCTTTGCTTCCTCGATTTGAAGATTGATGCGGTCGATTTCGGCTTTGGTGTCTTGCACGCTGTTGATTTCCTTCTTCTCGTTGTCCCATTGCGCTTTCATTGCGTTGAATTGGTCGTGAAGTTCGGCAAGTTCTTTCTTTATGGATTCGCGACGGTCAACGGACAGTTTGTCGGTTTCCTTTTCAAGAGCCATTTCCTCGATTTCCAGTTGCATAATCTTACGGCTGATGACGTCCATTTCGGTGGGCATACTGTCGATTTCCGTTCTTATCATCGCGCACGCCTCGTCCACGAGGTCGATTGCCTTGTCGGGCAGGAATCTGTCGGTGATGTATCTGTCCGAAAGCGTAGCCGCCGCAACGAGCGCTTGGTCGTGAATACGCACGCCGTGGAAGATTTCGTATCTCTCTTTCAACCCACGCAGTATCGCAATCGTGTCCTCAACCGTCGGTTCGTTGACCATTACGGGTTGAAAACGTCTTTCGAGCGCAGGGTCTTTTTCGATGTATTTGCGGTATTCGTCAAGCGTGGTCGCACCGATACAATGCAATTCGCCTCTTGCAAGCATAGGCTTCAAAAGGTTGCCTGCATCCATACTGCCTTCGGTTTTGCCTGCGCCGACGATGGTGTGAAGTTCGTCGATGAACAGAAGCATTCTGCCGTTTTGCTTCTTGATTTCGGTGAGGACGGCTTTGAGTCTTTCCTCAAATTCGCCTCTGTATTTTGCGCCTGCGATAAGCGCGCCCATATCGAGCGCAAAGATGTGTTTGTCTTTGAGTCCTTCGGGAACGTCGCCTCTGACGATACGTTGCGCAAGTCCTTCCGCGATTGCCGTCTTACCAACGCCCGCTTCACCGATGAGAACGGGATTGTTCTTGGTTTTTCTCGAAAGAATACGGATTACGTTTCTTATCTCGTCGTCACGACCGATGACGGGGTCGAGTTGTCCGCGAGCGGCTCTTTCGACCATATCGTGACCGTATTTATTAAGAACGTCGTAAGTGTCTTCGGGGCTGTCGCTCGTCACTTTCGAGGTTTTAACTTGCGAAAGCGCGTTCATAAAGTCCTTTTTGTTGAGTTTGCACTTTGCAAAAACTGCTTTGAGGGCAGGGGTGGGATTGTCGAGAATCGCCGCGAATATATGCTCGACGCTCACGAAGTCGTCGCCTTGTTTCTTTGCGTCTTTCTCGGCTTGCGAGAGCATAAGCGAGCAGTCTTGCGACAAGTACACTTCGCCCGCGCCGTTGCCCGTTACGGACGGCATTTGAGAAAGAATCCTGTCGATTTCTCTCAAAAGTTGCGGTGCGTCCGCGCCGCATTTGGTGACGAGTTTGGGTATCAAACCTTCTTCGTCGTTGAGCAGAGCGTATGCGACGTGTTCCTTGCAAAGTTGTTGATGATGCCTTTCAAGCGCAATATTTTGCGCGGCATTTATAGCGTCAAGCGCTTTTTTCGTAAATTTGTTGGTGTCCATAGTTCATACCTCCTTTGAAATATGTTCCGTGTCGTGCCGCCGTCAAACGCTTTCGTTGCCAACGCTCGCCGTTTTGCTTGCAACCTTTGGCAATCTTTTCATTTGACTGTTAGCACTCTTTATCTTCGATTGCTAATTATAGCACCAAATTTTGCATTGTCAATATATTCTGCACAAATTTTCAAGATTTTTTTCAAGGGGTGTGGGGCATCCCCACCCAAAATTATTAATTATTAATT
>URTQ01000074.1 GCA_900550855.1 uncultured Eubacteriales bacterium | reverse complement strand
AAGTTTTTGTAAATTTTTTAAGAATTTTTTCATATATGGAAAAATCAAACGTTTTGTCTTGAAAATCCACTGTTTAGAGGCGAACGGAAAACCTAAACATATATGTGCGCGTAATGCGTACGCGTGCGCGCGCATATGCGTGTGCGCGTTCATATATATATGGGCGTATGCGGAATATTGCCGCACAACATCTTGTTGTGCTTTTTGTTTTTCCAAAAACACGCACCGTATTTCACATTAGATTCGATTATCGGTTTCGGAATTTTTACAACAAAAAACCTTGCCGTTTCGACAAGGTTCTCGTTTCCTTAATATATTTTGCGCTTACAAATCGAACGAATGATTTATCACGCCGCCACCCAAACAAATTTCGCCGTAATACACGACGGCATATTGCCCTTCTGCGATTGCTCGTTGCTTTTGCTCGAACACGATTCGTACGTCGCCGTTTTCTAGAACCTCGGCGCGCGCCTTTTGCAAGGGTTGACGGTGCTTTATGCGTACCTCGCAATCGAACGCTTTTGCTGGCAGTGGCGTAATGAAATTGAAACCCTCGGTGACGAGTCCGTCTTTGAAAAGAATATCGTCTTCGCCTTGTGATACGATAAGCAAGTTTTTCGCCACGTCTTTGCCGAGAACGAACCATCTCTCGCCGTTGCCGTCCGCACTTCCGCCTATACCCAGCCCCCTACGCTGACCGAGCGTGTAAAAATATACGCCGTGATGTCTTCCGACAACCTTGCCGTCCTGCGTAACGATGTCGCCGTCCTTCATAGGAATGTATTGCGAAAGGAATTGTCTGAAATTGCGCTCGCCGATAAAACAAATGCCCGTGCTATCCTTTTTCTTTGCGACGGGAATGTCGAATTTGAGCGCGAGTTCTCTGACTTCGGGTTTGGTCATATCGCCGAGCGGGAAAATGACGTCGCGAAGTTGATAGGACGAAACCTGATTGAGAAAATACGTCTGGTCCTTGTTGTCGTCCTTTGCTCGAAGCAAATAATGAGTATCGCCGTCGTGTCTTATTCTGCAATAGTGTCCCGTCGCGATATAATCCGCGCCGAGTTCGCGCGCGAAATCCGCAAACGGTCCGAACTTGACTTCGCGATTGCAAAGCACGTCGGGATTGGGTGTTCTGCCCTTCTTGTACTCGTCAACGAAAAGTTTGAAAACGTTGTTCATATACTGCTCGGAAAAGTCCACCGAGTAATACGGAATATCGATTTTGTCGCAGATATATCGAACGTCCGTCCAGTCTTGCTCGCCGGTGCAGCAACCATTCGGGTCTGTTTCTTTCCAGTTGGACATATAAAGTCCGACAACGTCAAAGCCCTGCTCTTTCAAAAGAGCAGCGGCAACCGCGCTATCCACGCCGCCGGACATACCGACGACAACTCGTTTTTTCTTTTCGTCCATACGGACATTTTAGCATTTTGCCGTCGGTATGTAAAGCGAGAGTTGTTTTTCTGCGAAAATTACTTGGTTGTATCAAACGCTTCGTTAGTTTTTTCTGATTCGTTAGTGTTTTCGGCTTTTAATCTAATCTGTCTTATGTCCTTCACCATTTCTATAACAAGCAAAATAAGTGCGTACGAAACTGCAAAACTACACAATAGAATTGTACCGCCGATTATAGCGGAAGTTATCAAGTATATGCCCAATTTGACATTATTGTCAGTACAATAAATAATTCCCGTAACGAATACCGAGATTGCAAAAATCGAAACAACGCTTGTAATGATACCGTATGTAATTGTCGCCAATCGATTTATACGCCTCATCAAATCCCCTAATGTTTCTTCCATAAAGTTCCTCTTAAAATGCGAATTGCCCAAGGGCAAGTATTGAAAATATTATATGCCCATAGACATATAATGTCAATATGGAAGTATTGATAATTCAACGCATAAACGAGTTGCTCAAATCCGAAGGTTTGAATCAAAGCAAACTCGCAAACGGAATCGGTGTAAACCAAAGCACGGTCTGCAACTGGCTCAACGGTAAGAAAGAACCGTCGATTGAAAGTCTTTGGAAACTTGCGGATTTTTTCGACGTCAGCGTGGACTATCTTATAGGCAGAAAAGAGATTTGAAACAGCACCGAAAAGGTGCTGTTTTTGCATATTTGGACACGATTGAGGCACTTAAAAAGCGAAGCAAGATTGCTTCGCTTTTTGCGTGAATCGATGTTTTATCTGCACGATTTACACGTATAAACCGTTTGCTGTGCGCAAATACACTAAATTGTGCGATTTGCTTTTTTGCTTGTTTTTCTACATCAGCATAGACAGCAACGGAAGCACCGCGGCATAGTAAGAACCCGTGCCCGACGCCAAAATTACGCCGAGAATTATGCCGTAAAGAATTGCGCCGAAAACGCTCAGGCACACCGAAACGAGGCAACCTATTCCTGCGCTTCTCGACCTTGCGGGGTGATCGTCTTTCCACACGAGCCAAAGGATAAAACCGACGAGCGGGAAGAAAAATCCAAGTACGCCCCAACCTGCCGTGCCGCCTTCCTTTGCGGATTGCGCTTGCGTGGAAGTTGCGGTTTGAACGCCCGATTCATACCTGCGGTTACTCGACGGCACCGTGTAATTGACGCCTTGCAAGAGGTTGTTGCGGTTGTTCGAGCCTTGATCGGACACGGTGAACGAGGACGGCATTTCGCCGTTGTTGAAGTTGAATATCGTCTTGATTACGCCGCCGCAATGGGGACATTTTGCAAGCACGCAAATGAGTTCGCCCTTGAAATCGAACACGATTTCCCAGTCCACTTTCATTTCGCCGCAAAGCGGACAAGTGGAAAAGGAATTGTTGATTTTGTTTTCCACGATCAAGCCTACGCCGTCATAGTATCTTTGAAAATCCATATTTATTCCTCTCTGTTTAAGGATTTATAAAATCATAGCACCGAACGCGCGATTCGTCAATACGCTTGGCTCGTCCTCTTATTCGTAAAGGCTTTGAGGGTATCTTTCGCCGTTGTCGGGAAGAACGACCACGATGTCGCCCTCAACTTGCTTTCTGAGCGTTTGAGCGGCGAAATAAGCCGCGCCCGACGAGATACCGCACTTGATACCGAACTTGTGGTAAATCTCGCCTGCGGTGCGTATGGCGTCGTCGTCGGCGACGTCGATGATTTTATCGAATTTGCTCGGATCGACGATTGCGGGAACGAAGTTTGCGCCTATGCCCTGAATCTTGTGCGAGCCTGCGTGTCCTTGCGTGAGAAGCGGACTGGAAAGCGGCTCGACGGCAACCATTTTGCAGTCAATGCCGTTTTGCTCGATATACTTTTTCACGCCCATAGCCGTACCGCCGCTACCGACGCCCGCAACGACGTATTTTGCCGTCGGAACTTGCGAGAAGATTTCAGGTGCGGTTGTGTAGAAATGCGCCTCTACGCTTGCGTAGTTTCCAAACTGATTTGCAAGCCACGCGCCGTTTTCGGCAAGTTCTTTCGCCTTTCTGACCGCGCCTGCCATACCCTCGCTTGCGGGGGTAAGCACAAGTTCTGCGCCGTATGCGGCAATCATATCTCTGCGCTGTTGGCTCATACTTTCGGGCATAACCATAACGGCTTTAAGACCGAGTTCGCGCGCAACGTAGGAAAGACCTATGCCCGTGTTTCCGCTCGTTGCCTCAACGATAGTGCCGCCCTCTTTCAAATCGTCGTTTTCGAGCGCGCGCAAAACCATATAGAACGCCGCCCTATCCTTAACCGAGCCGGCAGGATTGTTTCCCTCGACTTTTCCGTATATACCGTCGCCAAGCGACACAACGGGCGTATTTCCTATCTTTTTCGACAATACGTCAAGTTTTTCTTGCATATTTTTGTCCATAAAACGCCTCTGCCAAATCGCGCGAACGAATCGGGCAATCGAATCCGCCTATGCAGAAGGTAAAACCCGCTTTGACGGATGGTAAAATCCGTTTTTCCGACACGATTCAACACAAATTTTGTTTTCGGTATTATTATATCACCGACCTATCGATATGTCACCAAAATATTGCACGCCGAAAATTTTGCGTTGGGTTTACTAATGCGCACGAGTGTGCTATAATTCAAGCGTACAAAACGAAAGCGACGATATGCACCCATGGCGCAACTGGATAGCGCATCAGATTCCGATTCTGACGGTTGGCGGTTCAAGTCCGCCTGGGTGTACCACCAAGACACACGCAAAAGGAGCGTATAAAACTCCGACACGTGTGTCTTTTTCTATGCAAAATAGGGGTGAATTGCCGTTTTTATGGCAGTTTACCCTTTTTGTTGTTTCTTCGCGTATCGCCGTAGGGATTTGTTCTTCTCTCGCTTTGGGAAATCGCAAACCGCTAACGATTGTACAAAAAGGATTTTTGCACGATAAGGAGCGTATGATTTCTTCTGTCTTAATCAACGAAAAAATGACCGACCGCACTCTTACGAACGCAGTCGGTCGTTTGACCTTTATTTCTCTGTACTCTCTTTTTCCGATCGAAGCAGACCGGTTTTACTTTTTCGCTTTTTAAGCTGACCATACCGGAGAATCACATATTCACGTCCATGACGACTGCGCACAGCATACTGTCCGGGGACGGGTCGCCTCTGACGGCGCCGATGTAGTCATTGCCGAGGAAGTCGCTGAAATCACCTCCGATATTCAGCTCCGGAAGTCGTCCGACCAATCTGCCGTTTTCCATCAGATAAGACATCTGTACTGGAGAGGCAAAATGACCGCCGGGTGTGATATCGCCGCCTGAAGTCATGACGATATAGATCGCTTTGCCCGGTACAAGCGCACTAAGTGTCGGTGCGGTCGGCTCTGCATAAAAACGGTTGAAGCCAAGGGTCGGCACGCCGTCATAAGAGGCTGCCGCCGTGCCGGTGTTTGGCAGGTTCAGCTTTTCTGCTGATTTTTTCGTTGTCAGAAGACCGACAAGCGTTCCCCTGTCGATCAGCGTGGGGCGCAGATCAGGTGCTACGCATCCCTCGGTATCAAAGAAGCATACGCCGGGGTTTGTTGCGGGATTCATATCGTTTTTAAGTGAAAGCCTGTCCGAGAAAACCTTTTTGCCGAGTTTTCCGCTGAGCAACGAAGCACCGGAAGCGTACATTTCGGCAATAAAATGCTGAAGAGTGCCGCCGAACAGATCGCTGATATCCATAACTACGGGATAGCGTCCGGGAGTAATGTCGGCAGACGTGTAAAACGCATCATATTCTTTTCCGAACTGTGAAAGCAGTGCATCCGGGTCAAAGTCAGCGCCTTTATAGCCGAAAGAGGTATCAAACAGATTTCCCGATCCACGATTCTGTGCAAGCAACTGAATGTCCACATTGCTGCCGGAACTTGTCAGGTGACGTCCGAGGGAGTTCCGGTATTCAGTCTTTCTGTAATTCAGGCTGATCTTATTTGAAAAGGCGAAACGAGGACAGGCATCGCCGAGACGGTCAAGGAAACTCTGCATTGTGGGTATCAGCTTGGAGACTGGGATAATCTCTTTTTCATTGAGGTTTTCCTGTTCCAGTGCGCCGTCGAGTTTGCAGGGATAAGGAATGCCAAGTGCCAGAGCCTCTCTGGCTTTGTCTGTCAGTGCGTTCTCGTCAGGCGTTCCGAGACACCCGGCAACACCGATGCATCCTTTTTCATATACGCGGACAGTGCCTGTCGTTTCTTCTTTCTCACGGAAGCTGTCGATTTTTCCTCCGGTGACATTGAGCGTAACGGAGCGATGTGTTTCGGTCAAAAACTCTTTTTCCATGATTCTCACCTCACTGTACATTCATAGACGAAACGCGGACGTACGGACCGCCGAAACCGACGGGCAGATTCATCTGTTCCATCTTGCCGCAGCCGCCTGTCACAAATGAAAGCAAGTGTACGTCATGTGTCAGACCGTCTATCAGACCGAGCGTTTCAAACACGGAACCTGTCAGCACGCTGATCTGTACCGGGCGCCCCAGCTTGCCGTCAACGATCTCGTAAGCAAGGCTGGGGGCTATGGTGAAGATGCTCATGCCGCTTCCGTGGTTGATGGTTTTGATAAAATACCCATTTTTGATCGGGGCGATCAGCTGATCAAAATCAAGATCACCACCCTCAATATATGTGGTCGTCATGCGCACGATCGGCTCGAATGTACAGTCGGTCGCACGTGCATTGCCGGTAAGAGACTCACCGAGTGCGGTGGCAGTCTGTACACTGTGCAGCCGTCCTGCCAGTACGCCGTTTTTGATTAGATAATTCTTGCGTGCGCGGGTTCCCTCGTCGTCATACGGGACATATCCGCAGCCAGAGACGGAGCCACTGTCAACAATAGATAAAATGGGCGAGCCGACGGTTTTGCCGAGCTGCCACTCATCGCGCATTGATTGGTCCGAGAGCATGAAGTCGGATTCGGACTTGTGCCCGAATGATTCATGCGCAAAGACCCCGGCTGCTTCTGGCGAAAGGACGACCGGATATTTTCCGGGTGTGACCGGTACGGAATTGCGCATAAAATACGCCTGCTCCGCAACGGCGGCACGAAGCTCGTCATTCAGTCCTTTCAGCTCGTCAAAGCGGGTCGCACCCTTCTGCCATGAGTCCGTGAACTTCTTTTCACCTTCCGTCATGCTACAGGTGAAGGACAGCCCACAAGTCTGATAATCATACGTGACATCCGCTCCGAAACTGGACTGAAAGCGAAACAGGCTGTTGCGGTCAAGGTATAAGCCTTTGTGTGTGGTGACACAGGAATCCTCCGAGAGCAGTGGCAGATATGACAGCAGAAGCGCCTGTTTTTCCCCGGCGGGAATGTCACGCACGGAGCAGTCGGCAAAGCGGATCGCCGTGTCCCGATTGCGTTCAAAGCGACGGACAACAGGGTCATCGAGGATCTGCGCGTTGGGTGTGGCAGCCGCATAAAGACCGTCAAGCGTATTTTGCAGATGCGCAAGGTCGGTCACGGATGCATAATACCACATCCTGCCGTCATATACCCGCAGAAATGCGCGGCATTCGACGCTGGTCTTCATTTCCTGCAAAATACCGTCTGTATAAGAAATAATGGTCCGGCTGCGGTCCTCGGTGCGGACGTCAGCATAAAAACCTTTTTTGAATTCAATCATAAAAGAAAGCCTCTCCTTCTCTTTGATCAACTATTATATCACGTGAATATTAATAAGTAAACACGTTTTTGTACAGAAACATATGAACAATATTTTATCTTGGAAAACCGTAGGGTTATCCTACGCCTCAACAAACTTGTCCTTTGCCTTCGCTCTATATTTCAATATTTCAATGTTTTTATATACCATAATCCTCCACTTTTTCAATAACTTGCCGCACTTGTCCAAATGTTTTTTTGTTTGGGGTTCAAATCCCCGTGGACGCCTGCCCCCTTTTCGGCTTAAAAAGACGCTCCTTTTTGTTCGTCATTGACACTCAAAAACCGCAATTTTTATTGCGGTTTTATCGTATCTTACAGGCGGACTTAGTACCCATTGCTGACGCGATTGGCGCAATGCGCAACAATCGCTATTACGCTCACTTCGTTCACTACA
>URTQ01000073.1 GCA_900550855.1 uncultured Eubacteriales bacterium | reverse complement strand
TTTCCTTGATTTATTTTCTAACTAGTTATATAATATAAATAATCCTTAATAAAGCGAGTCAAAGTCAATGGCACAAGACGTTAGAGAACCCAAACAAGAAAGATCCATCGAAAAGAAAAATCGTATCGTCCAAGCGGGATTCGAACTCTTTTCGCAAGTGGGATACTACAACACCAACACTGCCGAAATCGCAAAACGCGCAGGCGTTTCGACGGGCATAGTTTACGGATATTTCAAGGATAAAAGAGATATCCTTTTGGACGTTTTGGAAATTTACGTCAAAGAGGCGTTCGCACCCGTTTTGGATATGATAAACAACCTCACTGCCCCCGTAAATTTCGAGGATATGATAGCGCACGTTCTTGACGGCGCGATAGGCATTCACAAAAAGTACGCCAACATTCACGAAGCGCTTCACTCGATGTCGCACAGCGACGAGGCGGTCAACAGCAAGTTTATATCCCTCGAAGACGAAATCACGCTTGCCATCGCCAACAAGTTTGCGGACCTCGGCGTGAAAAAAGAGAATTTGACCGAGCGTATCCACTTCGCAATGGACATCGTGCAATCCTTCTCTCACGAATACGTCTACGACCACCACACCTACATAGACTACGACGCAATGCGCAAAATCGTGCAAAACACGCTCGTCGCGCTTTTTAAGGACTAATGACACCGTTTTCGCAAAGGTCGCTCGACTTTTTGTATTTCAATCACAAATACAATTCAAAACTTTGGTATCAGGAACACAAAGAGGACTTCAAACAGTACCTCTCTGTTCCTTTCCGCGATTTTGCAACCGCAATGTCGCCCCGTATGCTCGAAATCGACGAGCAAATGATAACCGAACCCAAAAGCATCGTGTCGAGGCTCTACAAGGATTTGCGATTCGCAAAGGACAAAACAAGCCTTTATCGCGACCATATGTGGCTCACCTTTATGCGCGGCACGAACGCGACGTGCGGACTTCCAGGCTACTTCTTTGAAATATCCCCTTACAATTTCAGCTACGGTTGCGGCTACTATATGACGGACGCAAAAAGTATGGCGAGTTTGCGCAATTTGATTTTGTCCAACGCCCCCGTCTTTCAAAAAGCGAAAGAATGCTTTGAAAATCAATCGATATTTTCCCTCGTAGGCGAAACTTTCAAAAAACCGCGCTATGCGGACTACCCCGAAGATTTGAGCAGATGGCTTGAAAAGAAAGACATATGTTTCATCGCCAACTCGACGGACATCGACCTTCTGTTCTCGCCTAATCTCGCAGACGTGCTGTGCGATAGATTCGAGATGATAAAACCGCTGTACGACCTGATGATGACGGCGGAATCTTTGGCGGAAAGATAAAATAAACAATCGCCACGATAAAGAAATAATTTGCAAAACGAACGCTTTATACATTGAAAAACGCACGATAAACGTGCGTTTTCATTTTTTAATTCGGATTATATTTGCTGTGTTATTAACGATTCTTTTTCGGTCGCAAACGGATTTGCGAGCGCATTTTCAAGCAACCGTAAAACCGCTTGCGAACGGATTTTGCAATCGAGCCGCCGACGGTCACTTTTTCTTCTTCGGATTATTTTTCAAATCTTCGGTGACTTCCGATATAATCGCGCAGAGTTTGTCCGGCTCGTCCACGCAATCGACGAGATACATCGGCTTTGCGCTCTCGTACGGAAGTTGCTCGCTCATTGCGTATTTTTCAACGCTTTTCGTCATTTTGACAAGCAATCTATCGTCGAAAATACCGCCGAAATATACGCCGTCTTTGTATAGCAAATACTCGTTCATCATTGCGCGATGCGTCAAATTCAAGTTTGCCGTTTGTTCCAATATAAAGTTCAAATATTCCTTGCTCGAAGCCATAATATCACCTTAATTATTCTTGTATTTTTTCGTCAAAAACGCGTGCGCGCTTTTAAGTATGCGTTTTGTGTTGTCAAACGTCAGAAGTTCGAGCGCTTCCTCGTACGGCAGGATTTTGTAGGTCATATTCTCGAATCCGTCGTTGTGACAAGGCTGTTGCGCACCGAAATCGCCGAGGAAAAACACGACGGTTTTCTCGTTGCCGTTTTTGAGCGTATATTCTATCGTTTTGCGAAACCCGTTGACGATTTTGGGTTTTACCGACGTTTCTTCCCACGTTTCGCGGATTGCGGTTTGTCTTTCGCTCTCGCCGTCCTCGACGTGACCTTTCGCAAACCCGTACACGCCGTAGTCGGTTTGCGTAATCAAATATTTTATGCCGCCGTATGCCGTCGTGAACGTCACCGTTCCGCAAGATTTTTCTCTCATATTACCTCACAAAATAACGTGCAAATTGCGAATATCCGCATTTTTGATTCGTTTTTGGATTGCGTAGCCGAACGGTTCGAGATAGTTTCCTTCTATTTTCAACTCGAACTGCTCGTTCATCTCTTTTGCAAACGCGCCGCAAACGTCCTCGACAATCTCTCGTTTCACCTTTTTGCCGCTCTCGTCGTTGTCTGCCGTAAGCAGAAATTCGAGAGGGGCGGCAAGCGAGCCGAATTTTGAGAGCGAGCGCATTTGTCTTATCGCCCATTTGTAGTACGGAATATGTCGTTTTTCAAGCAAGAACGCAAGTTCGCAAGCGGACTTGACAAACTCGCAGAGCGCGAGCATAGCCGCGCCGTTCTCGCCGTGCTTTATGCACCGAGCGTAGTTATACTGCCCCGACTGCGCCGCCCTCAAAGCGCACGAGCCGATTTTTTTGATTCTAACGTCTTCGGGCATACCGTGCAAAATCTCGTTGCGGATTTTCGTAAACTCGCCCAATTCGTCGCAAAACACTTCGCCGTTGGTCGCTTCCGCAAAATAGAACGAGTCGGTATACAGCCACTCTTGCCACGTCGTCGGCGCGCCGTCTTCGCCCGTGTATCTTCTGTAAAAATCGTCTATCGTAAACACGCCCTTGAAAGCCGAACTCGCAACGTTTCGGGCGTCGCTTATTCCGTTTTTCAGCGCATATTCTTTTTTTAGTTTATCGTATGCACGCATTAGATAAAACCCGATTTTTTCCTCGTCCTCTTTCGTGAGCCAAAGGCAGAATCCCGTTTCGAAATCGTGGTCGCGCGAGGTTCGGTCGTCAAAGCCGAAGCATTCCGAGCCGTGTCCGACAAGCCCGACCGCAATGCGATTTTCGTAGTCGGGAAAAGTGCGGCTTATCATTTCCGCACCCGCTTCTTCATAAAACTTTCTTGCTTCTTCGATTCCTTTCATATTCCCAAATCGGCGTTTTATCTCTCGAAATACGTTTGATAAAACTTATTTTCTGTTGTTTTCGTAGATTTGTTTCGCCCTGTTTTCGAGTTCCGCTTTTTGAATGAAATATCCGAAAAACTCAAACGACGGCGCACATTTCGAGCATACGAACGCATAGTTTCCGTCACGGACAAGCGACTTGTCGTCAAGACACTCATATGCGAGGTTCAAAAGTTTTTCCACTTCCTCGTCGCAGGTTTCGCCCTTGCTTTGCGCCTCGCTGAACGCAAGGTGCGCAAGGTTGACGTAGGACACCGCAAGTTCGCAAAAACCGCCCTTGTTTTTGAGCAAATCTATTGCCTTTTTATAGTACTCTCTGCCCTTTGTAAACTCTTGCAAATCGCAAAGCGCGGTGGCGTAATTGTTGTAAAGTCCCGCAAGGCGATAGTCGTCTTTTTCAAGCGATTTTTCGTACTGCTCTTTTGCGATTTCGTAATACTTTATCGCTTCTTCCGCCTTTCCGAACGCTTTCATAGTCGTGGCGCAATTAAGATAAATCGTCGCGTCGCCCACGCTCGAACAAGTGCCGTTGCACGCCAAAATCGCAAGTGCTTCGTCAACGGCTGCGAGTCCTTTTTCTTTGTCGCCGAGTTTGCGGTAAAGTCCGATTTGCTCGCTGAGCACTTCCAAAAGTCCTTTGGTATCGTTCAAGGCTTTGGCTTCTTTTTCCCAGTATTCGAGAACTCGTTTTGCGCCTTGCAAATCGTCCTTTTCAAACATCTCGTCGATTTTGTCAATCACTCGCACGATGGGAATCGTGCCGATAGGTTCTTTTGAGCAACTGCATTTTTCTTGCATATTTTGCCTCACTCGTTTTGGTAGAAATATAATATCACAAAATCGCGTTTTGGCAAAGAGGAAACGCAAATACTTTGTCGTTTATGCCGCCTTTATTTTCCGTCGCCGCCCTGCGTTTTGCGTTTTTCCGTTTCGACTTTTTCAATTTGCCGCATACGTTTTAATTAATTCCGTTCCGCGCTTCCTTTCAACTGCCGCGCAAGGTTTCAACGACTGCCGCCGTGCGTTTTTCTTAACTACGCTATGTGTTTTTCTTAACTGCGCTATGCGCTTTTCTTTGTTGCCCTCGTTGGTTTTTAATGAAATTTTAATAATACAAAATCCGCATATTGTCGATTTTTGCGTCGGCTTTTGTCGAAAACGCATATTGAAATGATTTACATATGTATTGTATAATAATTTTATCTTATTCAAGGGGGAAGTTTATGGGCAAACTTCAAAAACTTATCGACAACAAAGCGCAAAGCGCGAAGTTTATGTGCGACGAAATCGCGCATATTTGCAACGATATGCCAAAGCGCGATCCAGGCAGCGAAGGCGAAAAAATGGCGTGCGAGTATATGGCGGACTACCTCAAAAACGACTGCGGTTGCGAGAGGTCTGACGTCGAATCTTTCACCGAACACCCCAACGCGTTTTTCGGTTGGATTTACTTCACGATAACTTTCGTGCTTGCAGGTATGGTGCTATTCTTCTTCCTTCCCGTTCTCGGCGCAGTGCTTACGGGCATGGGTTTTGCGATTTTGTTCATTCAATTCGGTCTTTACAAAAAACTCGTTGACAAGTGCTTCCCCAAAAAGACGGGACACAGCGTCACCGCAATCAAGAAATGCACGGGCGAAGTGAAAGGCAGAGTGTTTTTCAACGGACATCCCGACGCGGTTTGGAACTGGCCCGTCAACAACAAATTCGGCGGTACGGCGCACGTTGCGCACCTCGTGACGAGCGTTGTGAGCGGACTCGTGGTGCTCGGATTGAATATCGCGGCGGCAGTCGCAACCAAATGCCAACCCGTAGTCGACTACACCGTTGCAGGTTACGTCGCGCTTTACGGTCCGGTGCTTTTCTGGATGGGCATTGCAATTTTGATTATGGTCCCTTGCCTCGTCGGTATGTACTTTATGTGGGATGAAAACACCATCACGGACGGCGCAAACGACAACCTCACGGGTTGCTATATGGGCATTGCGATTCTCAAAGCGATGAAAGATCAAGGCATCGAACTCGAACACACGGAAGTGGGCGTAATCATTTCGGGAAGCGAGGAAGCAGGACTTCGCGGCGCAATGGCTTGGTGCGAAGCGCACAAAGGCGAATTTGACGACGTTCCCACTTGGATTTATTCCTACGACACCATTCACGAAAGCCGTTTTCTCGGCGTAAACTATCGCGACCTCAACGGCACGGTAAAATCGGACAAGGAAGTGAGCGACTCGTTCATAACCGCCGCAAACGAACTCGGCATCAAATGCAGCAAGACGTGGGTCCCCCCGTTCGGCGGCGCAACGGACAACGCGGCGTTCAACAAAGCGGGATTCCGCTCGACAGGTATCACCGCCCTCGACCACAATCTTCAAGACTACTATCACACGATGCGCGACACGGCGGACAACCTCAATCCCGAATGTCTTGCCGACTGCTATGCGATTTCCGTCAAGTGCCTTGAAAACTTCGACCGCGACATCGCAAAATAACGTCGAAAACGTCGATATCATCGAAAAAGCACTACAAAAAAACAGCGAAAAATAAACAAAAAATCAACTTATTCATTCAAAAAATCCTTCCGAGTTTTCGGAAGGATTTTCTTTATCGCTGTTTTCTTTTTTTTGCATCGTTTACGCAACGTTATCGTTTATGCCGCTTCGTTTAACTATGTCGGATTCGCTTTGTTTCGTTTCGTCCGATTCTTCTTGCGACACGACGGATTCTTGTTGCGTTACTTCTGGTTCGCTTTCGGCTTTTTCGTATTCTTCTTCAAACACGACTTCCCTCTTGTATTCGTCCTCGTCCTCTTTTGCGATTTGCGAATCCACGTTGCCGTTCGGCTCGGTTTCGTCTGCGGATACGAGTTTCGGCTTCTCGCGCTTGTAGACTATCGCCATAATTATGCCGTCAACGATGATGTTCAGCACCCAACTTATCGGCCAACTCAAATACAGCATTTCGGGCGTATTGACCGCTCTGCACGCGGTGTAAATCCACACGATACGGAACACGCATATGCAGAAGAAGTTTGCGACCATCGGCGTGAACGAGTAGCCCATACCGCGCATACAGCCGACAAGCACTTCGACGATACCGCAAACGAAGTATATGGGCAAAATGATTTTCATTCTCGCGCAAGCGTAGCCGATAACTTCGGGGTCGGACGTGTAGAGCCTTGCGATATACTGCCCTGCCGTGAGCAAAACGAGCGTCCACAAAAGGCTTATCACGATAATCATTATCGACGCTTCGAGCGCGGCTTTTTTGATACGTTTTGGCTTTTTCGCGCCGTAGTTTTGCCCAACGAACGTAACCGTTGCGTTCGATACGGCGTTCATAGACGTATACACGAATCCTTCGAGGTTACTGCCCGTCGAACTGCCTGCGACAAGCGAGTAGCCGAATCCGTTGAGGTTGGTTTGAATCAACACGTTTGCGATAGAGAAAAACGAGTTGAGTATGCCGCTCGGCAAACCGACTTTGAGTATCTGCAAAAATTCGTCCTTGTGGAAGCGCAGTTTTTTAAGCACGAGTTTGCAATAACCTTCTTCTTTCAAGAGGGTTATAACGAGCATAATGCAGGACAAATACTGGCTTACGATAGTCGCAATGGCAACGCCCTCGACGTCGAGTTTTGCCACGATAACGAATATGAGGTTGAGCGCGACGTTGACGATACCCGCAATCGTGAGATATATGAGCGGACGTTTCGTATCGCCTTTTGCGCGAAGAATGGACGCGCCGAAATTGTACAGCACGTTTGCGGGCGTGCCGATAAAATAGATAAACAGATAGTCCGTAGCCTTGTCCAAAATCGCGGGGTCGGTTTTCATCCAAACGAGGAAATATCTTGCGCAAAACACGCCGACAAGTCCAACGACAGTACCGCTTATAAGCGACAAAAGCACCGACGTATGCACGGTGTTTTGCGCGCGCTTTTCGTCACGAGAGCCAATCGCCTGACTCATAACCACGTTCGTGCCGATGGACAAGCCTATAACGACGTTGATTATGAGATTGATAAGCGCGACGTTTGACGAAACAGCCGCCAGCGATTGCGTGCTCGTTTCGGAAAACTGACCGATAACTATCAAATCCGCCGCATTGAACAGCAGTTGCAAAATGCCCGAAAACGCAAGCGGAAGGGACACCGCAATGAGTTTTTTGAGCAGCGGTCCGCTTGTCATATCCATATCTTTGGCGACGGTTTGATGGTGCAAATGAAGTGGTTTCATATTCTATCCGTTGTGATAAAGCGTGTATTTCTCTACAAATTCCCTC
>URTQ01000072.1 GCA_900550855.1 uncultured Eubacteriales bacterium | reverse complement strand
GGGGCTCCCCTGCTAAGGGAGTAGTACGAGTGAATCGTAGCCAGGGTTCAAATCCCTGCTTCTCCGCCACAAACAACCCGATCCGAATAGGTCGGGTTTTTTGATGTCGTTTTGAGGGATTTCCGTGCTATGCACGGGGCAACGATGTTGCCGAACCCTGTCACCGCCAGGCTGACCGCAAGTGAAAAGAGAAGCAAGCGCGAAGCATTTGCGGACATTAAGCGCAGCGGACATAGAAAACGAAAGCGACACACAGTGTCGCGTGTAGCACACGAGCGCATATTGCGCCGTTCGTTTTCGTAGACGCTTCGCTTTGAGAGTATCTCGTCGCTTGCTATTCAACAAATCCCTGCTTTCCCGTCACAAACAACCCGATCCGAATAGGTCGGGTTTTTTGATGTCGTTTTGATTAAATTAAGTAGTTTTTTTTGATGTCTTGTTGATTAAAATAGGACAGCTTTTCCGATGTAGTTTAGATTGAAAGCAGGTGGTTGTTTGATGTCTTGTTGATTAAAAAAAGGTGGTTTTTTCGATGTGGTTTAGATTGAAAATAAGAAGGATTTTTGACGTTATTTGGGGCGAGAATAGGTCGATTTTTCATTGCCGTTTAAGTTGAAAAATAGGGTGGGAAAAGGGACTGTTTGAGGGAAAAATGCGGATTTGGAAGATTTTGAAGACGATTTGAGGCGAAAAAGTGCCGTTTGAGGCGGTTTTGGCGAATATTTGGTATTGACACAGAGGGGGATTTCGGTTAAAATACATAGTGTATAGTTATAACTATACGTACAGCAAAATCATTCGAGCAAAGCGGGGCGGTACGCTTCGTTGAAGGACAATAAGTATGGCTCGGTGACGTCAATAGTCATTCGTTTTCTTCTCGGTCGCGCTCGTGGCGCGGCATACGGCAATAAGTCTTGGGTTGAAAGTGAAGAAGCATCAGAAAAGGAAGAAATTATGAACATCAAGGAAAAACTCGCTTCCGCTTCCAAAAAGGAACGCACCCCTCAGCAACAAAAGGCTATGACCATTCTCAACTGGGTGGCAACGGCTGTCTGCATCGTCGTGATTATATTCGCTCTCGTAGTGGCGATATTCACTATTGCCGGTTCGACGAACGATAATCATCTCACGCAATTCGGCGACAAGATTTATCTCAACGTCGCGTCGGATTCAATGGAACCGACTTTTAACACGAGCGACGTGCTTATCGCAACCGCTTTCGATTACCAAAAGCAACTTTCCGAACTGAAAGTCGGTCAAGTGGTGACGTTCAAGACCACGGTGAGAGCGGGCGGCGCGACTTACGAAATTTACAACACCCACAGAATCGTACATATCAATTATGAGAACGACGGATTGACCGTCAGAAACTTCACGACGCGCGGCGACAATCAAGAAGGAACTTGGCAAGAAATCGTAGCGGAACTCGAAAAAGAAGTCGAAGACCAAAACAAAGCCCTTTTGGATAAAAACAGAGCCGAAACCGTGACCCCTGCAAGCATCGTTGCAACATGGGGAAGCGTTGACGGCGAAGGCAACTTCAAGGCGGGCAAAATACTCAAAGGCGTGGGCGGATTCTCGAACTGGATTCAAGACACGGAAAACTTCGGCGCAAATCAAAAGACCCGTTTCTTCTGCGTAGTGGTTTTGCCGCTCATTTTGTTGTTTGTTATTTACGCATTTATTTTGGTGCGTACTCTCGTTATTGCAAAACTCGAAAATCAACGCAAGGTACAATCCGAGCAGGTTGTATCCGTTGACGGACTTTCCGACGAAGAAAAACGTCGTCTTGCGCAAGAATTGCTCGCTTCGTTGCAAGCGAGTGCCGGCGGCGAAAAGGCTTCCGACGCCGAAAACGCAGACAATGCGGCTTCGCAAGAAGAACCCGTTCAAGAGGAAAAATCCGACGAGCAAAACCCCGACGAAAAGTCCGAATAATAAGGTGGTATCGTTGCGTTTTGCGCGCGGCTTTCGCGCGTGAATCGAATTTTCCTTATGCAAAGTTTCGGGATTTTTGCATATATACTTTGTATATATTGCAAACGGAAATCTAA
Source organism: uncultured Eubacteriales bacterium (assembly GCA_900550855.1). Taxonomy (GTDB): domain Bacteria; phylum Bacillota; class Clostridia; order Christensenellales; family CAG-917; genus CAG-475. Next base: position 5,625 of record URTQ01000072.1, on the reverse strand, counting down.
GCGTGACTTTGCAATCGTCCGAGAGGACGTCGGCTACGCTGTGTAGTCCGAACCACGAAAAGCAATACAATGAACATAAATTTAGTTTTTGAATTTCTGAAAGCCTTTCTCGGCGCGTTTTACGACAAAGGTATCGGCAGTATCTTTTGGGGTATTCTGCATATTTTCTACAACGAAGGATATGCGGACGCGTTCAAGAATTACACCGAATACTTCGGCGCAGGCGAGTGGGCTGTCGCAATCATTTTTATTCTTTTGATCGTTGCGGCTATCGTCGCCATAATCGTGTTGGCGGCGCTCGGCATACGCAAACTCGCAAGGCTTCAAAAAGCCAAAGTTTTGCCGCAGGATCTCGTTGAAGAATGTGCGAATCTCAAAAAGCAAATCATCAAAATGTCGGCAGAAAAAGACCGTATTCTCGGTATGCGCGTGAGCGATATAGGCACTTACGAAGGCGAAGAAGAAGGCGAGGGCGGCGAGAAAAAAGAGGAACAATCCCCCACGGGCGAGTCGCGCTTCTACAAACTCACCGAAATCGACAAAATCTACGAGAATTACGTTCCGCCGGTGTACGACGACGAAATCACGTTGCCCGAACTTTGCGACCGTTTCCGCAACTTCGCTTGCTCGCGTATGCGCCTTTACTACAATCCGCGCATAATCCGCTTGTTTATCGCAGGTATGTCGACGTCGCGTCTTATGATTCTGCAAGGTATATCCGGTACAGGTAAAACCTCGCTTCCGCACGCAATGGGCATATTCCTCAACAATCCCGCGACGATAGCGTCCGTTCAACCGTCTTGGCGTGACCGTACCGAACTTTTCGGATACTTCAACGAATTTACGAAGCGTTTCAACGAAACAGAAGTTTTGAAAAAGATGTACGAGGCAACTTGGAACGACCAAATTTACCTCACCGTTCTCGACGAAATGAACATCGCGCGCGTCGAGTACTATTTCGCGGAAATGTTGTCAATTCTCGAAATGCCGTCACGCGACGAGTGGATTGTCGACCTCGTTCCTTCGGGCTGGCCCAACGACCCCAAACATATCGACAAAGGTCGTTTCAGACTTCCGCAAAATATGTGGTTTATCGGCACGGCAAACAACGACGACTCGACGTTTGCAATATCGGATAAGGTTTACGACCGTGCTATGCCTATCAACATCAACAGCAAGGGCGTACCGTTCGACGCGCCGTGGGCGGACAACATCTTCATTAGTTACAAGCACCTCGAAGCGATGTTCAAAGAGTCGCAAGAGATATACAAGGTGTCGCAAGACATTCTCGACAAAGTCAATATGTTGGACGACTACGTTATCGAGCATTTCCGCCTCGCGTTCGGAAACCGTATCGTGAAGCAACTCAAAGAGTTCGTTCCGTCCTACGTCGGCTGCGGCGGCACGGAAATCGACGGACTCGACTACGTTCTTTGTAACAAGATATTCCGTAAGTTCGAATCGCTCAACTTGTCCTACATTCGTGACGAAATTGACGGCTTGATTTTGTATTTGAGCGAACTTTTCGGCGAAGAGAATATGCAAGAGAGTAAAGAGTATATCAACCGCTTGAAGAAACTATTCTAAGACGCATTATTTTGCGCTATGCGTTGTCAGTTACGTTCGGCTGCAAGTCGCGTACGCCAAGTACGCTAGGCTTGTATCCGAACGCAACTTCCTAGCCTAGCATCAAAATACTACGTCTTAAAATTCCACCTTATCAATCTATCCGTTAGAGTGGAATAACGTAAATAAATCTCATAAAAGTATGGCAGACAACAAGATTACGAGAGAAGTGTACAGACAGTACGCCGATAAGATTGTTTCCGTCCTCAACAAAGAGGGCTTTTATGAGCAATTCAAAAAACGCGTGGATAAAGGCGCGTCAAGTTTCAAACTCGCAAAAAAACGTCTCGTTCAAGATATCTCGATAGACTGGATTGACACCATCGAGGGCATTTTGCCAAACCTCGATACAATCGTGCGTAACCCGAGAAAATTTATCGTTCAGGAAGAAGACATCGTGGACGTGTCGCTTGCAAGAAGTATCTCGACGGAATCCGTCAAATTCCTTGCCCAGCACACGAATATGATTTCGAAAGTGGACGAAAAAACGGGGGACGTCACGCCGTCAAAAATCCTCAATATCACAAAAGAGGAATCCTTCGAGATTTACGAAAACCGCTTTATTTACACGCTTCTTCTCAAACTCAAAGACTTCGTCACTATGCGTTACGACAAGATTAAAAAGGCGTCGGCAACGCAGGACGTTCTCGAACTCGACATCGAATCGAGGTTCAATCTTCCGAGCAAAAAGATAACGTACAGAACGGAATATTTTGCTCAATTAAGTTTCGACGAGGTTATGCGCCTCGACCCCGACACGCTCACCAAAATCGAGCGAGTCGCAAAAATCGACCGCATTATAACCGACTTTTTGTCTTCGTCATTTGCAAAATCTATGCGCAATTCTGCGCCCGTTCGCCCGCCTATTATGCGTACGAACGTCATTTTGAAAGAGCCTAACTTCAAAAAAGCGCTTACTCTTTGGCAGTTTATCGAAACGTATCAGCAATCGGCAGGTTTTTCGACGTCCGACGAAGTCGAGGACTACGACATCGACGACGAAAGCGCGCAAAGACTCAACAGTATGATAACTCTCAACACAATGGTTTTCGAGAGTTTGTACGACCAGTGCGAGTCGGATATGGATATGGAAGACAAAGAGTTTGCCGACTTCTTGCGCGTAGGTAAAATGGACTTTGAAAAGGACAAAATCGACCGCGACGAATACTCTCAAAAACTCGACGACGAAAAGGAAAACGAAGACGAAAAAGAGAACGTCGAGGAAGTGAAGCCAGAGGAAAACGAGGAAGCGGAAAAGGAAATTCCGCCCGAATCCGAGCCCGAAACGCCGCCCGAGCAGCAAGAGGAACAACCCGAAGAACAAGAGCCTGAAATTCCGCCCGAAATCGAAGAAAAAGAGATAGAAAAAGAGGTTGAGAAGCCGCAAGAAATCGAAAAAGAGGTCGTCGTAGAACATCCCGTCGAGGTTGAGCGTTTTAAAGAAATGCCGCCAAAAGCTGATCAGGAAGAAGTCGATCTCGAACCCGACGCGGAAAAATTCGATCAGCACTTGTTCGAAGTCCGCAAGATATTCAAACGTCCCGACGACGATAAGATTAAGCAAGAGGAAATCATCAAGGCACGCGACGCAATCGACCGTTGCCTTACGTCCTATCGCAGAATCAAGCAAGAAGAACTCGACGAGCGCGACAGACAAGAGCGCATACGCCGTCGCAGAGAGGACATCAGAAAGCGTGCCGAAGCGTTCAGAAAACAGCGTGAAGAACTCGAAAGAAACGCGGATTCCGCAACCGATTCGGCATACTTCGGTATGGACCCGTTCAGTTTCCAAAAAGCGAAGATTCAAGAGAAGAAGCGCATAGAGGAAGAAGCAAAGCGCAAGGAAGCAATCAAGTTCGACAAGCGCGAAAACCTCGAATTAGAGGACAAAAACACCGAAAACATAAACAAATCCATCGACGAGATGGAAAAAGCGCGTAAAGAGAAAGCGGCGAGAGATATGAGAATCGACCACGCACTCGACGCTATAGATTCCGTTATGCCCATAGACGGCGAGATTTTGCCGCAAAAGGCGAAACAAAAGGTTGTATTGCCCGCCGTAAACGAGCAAGAAAGCGCGTCGGCGCAAGAGCCGCAAAACGTTGCGCCCGAAGCGCAAAACGTCGATAACGCCGTCTACGAAGCGGAAAACACCGCTTCCAAGCCTCAAAAGAAGGGGAAAGTGCGCATAGCAAAGGCGCAAGAAATAAACACGTGGGCGGAAGAAGAAAAGCCGCGCAGAAAACTTAATCTCGCACCCGTCGACGAAACGAAGGTTGCAGTCGGCGACGTACACGTCAAGGGCGCGGATAAGGTTACGCCGTGGGGTGAAAACGCCGAACTCGGCAAAATCGAAACCGAACAGGCAAAGCCAAAGCGCAAGTATAACCGTAAGCCCAAGCAAGAGCAAGCCGTCGAGAATACGGACGAAATTGCGAGCGGAAATGCGGTCGAAAACGTTGAAAATACCGCAGAAAAAGCGGCTGAAAACACAGTCGAAAACGTCGAAAACGTCCAAAAACGCACCGAAAAATCCTCGAAATCCGCTCGAAATTCGGCAAAGAACGAGGAAGTTAAAGCCAACAAACCCGTGTCGGAATTGCGTATAAACGTCGGCACGAGAATCGAAGATACGCAAGGTATGGGCATACACTTCAAGAGCGACGAAAAGATTGCGCCGTGGGGCATAGGCGTAACTCTTAAAAATACAGATACCGAGCAAAAACCAAAGCGCAAATACAATCGTAAGCCAAAAAACGACGAAGAATCGCAAGACTGACACGAGGAATCGCAAGAGCGAATATAAAGCGTAATTGCAAGCAAGAGCGAGCATAAAACGGCAAAGAATGAAGAATAACGAGCAATCCAAAGCAAAGAAAATTTACAACGTCGCGTCAACTGTTGTCGTGGCGTTGATTTTCGTGTTTATGTTCGTTATTGTTGCCGTTATGCTCGTACAGAAAAACAGCGGCGGCGAAAGCAAGATTTTCGGCTACTATATGTACGACGTGCTGACGGACAGTATGAGCGGCACGATAGAACCCGGCGACGTGATTATGTGCAAAGCCGTCGAGGACGTAAACGAGTTGCAAGAGGGGGATATAATCACTTTCAAAGCACCCAACGGCAACTATAACGAAACGCACCGCATAATCGAAATCGCAAGAAACGAAGACGGCTCTGTAAAGTATTTCAAGACCAAAGGCGACAACGCAAAAGAGGCGGACAGTTGGGAACTTAAACCCGAAAACGTCAAGGCAAAATACGTCAAAAAGTCGATTTTTATAGGCGGTTTGCGCCGTTTTATGAAGCACTGGTACGGCTACGTCGTGGTGGTTGTTATTCCGCTTTGCGTGGTGTTTGCGCTGATAATCGCAGGATTTGTCAAAGATAAAGTTGCCCTTGAAAGCGAGAAGGAAAAAGACAAAGCAATAAGCATTGCGGACATAAGCGACGAGGACAAAAAGAAGTTGCTCGCAAACTATTTGAACGAAACCGAAAACGCCGAAAACGCAGCCGAAAAGGAAGAAAACGGCGAAGGTAATCGTGCTGAAAACGAAGATAATCGCAACGCAAATCGCACCGACAACGGCGGAAAAGACGAAGAAAAAGGCAATAATAACGACAATTTGACAGAGAATTAAGCGGAAAATTTCCGCCTTTTGCGGTCTTTAATCGTATTTTAAGAAAAAAAACTTCAAAAATATTTTTTTGCGGAATCTAACCGAGTATATCGCGCTTACATACACGCTTTGCGTTTTGGGGCGCGATAAATTTTATTGCGTTTTTGCGTGCGCTATGCTAATATAAAAAAACTAAATATATATATTAGGGGATAGTATGCTTGCAAAGATACTAAGTTACGCTCTCGACGGATTGACGGGATACGCAGTCGACGTCGAAGTGGACATAAACAGCGGATTGCCCGGCTACGATATGGTCGGTCTTGCTTCTACCGCAACCAAAGAGAGCAAGGAAAGAGGGCGCCCGGCAATCAAA